>JBBKWK010000332.1:0-23072 GCA_037968915.1 Pontixanthobacter sp. | reverse complement strand
TGCTGGCGTATTGCCCCGTTTAATCAATTGGAATCCTGAATGGGAAGGTACATCTGATGGGGGCTATCCGTCGCTTTTTTGACCAGCTCCGCTCTAACTTGAGCGGCAATGCGACCATCCTGGTCGCGCTTGGCATGCCAGCGCTGATCGGCGGGGCAGGTTACGCGGTGGATACCGCTCAGTGGTATATGTGGAAGCGCGAGCTGCAGCATTCTGTCGATCAGGCAGCCTATGCCGGTGCGTGGGCCCTGGCCCGCGACAGTTCCGCCAGTTCGTACCAAACCCGCGCTCTTCAGGAATACAACGCTAACCTCTCCAAAATTTCGACATTCGCTTCGGCCCCAGCAATTCGCATTGCTGGCTATGCTGGCGGTTCCAACAATAGTGTTGTGGTTTCCGCTACGGCAAGCAAGCTGCTTCCGTTCAGCAGTTTTCTGACTGGTCGAGCGGCATCTATTCGTGCGTCGGCCCAAGCCAGCTTTGCCGAGGGTTTTAGCTACAACGCCTGCGTTATCTCGCTTGCGCAAACTGGCAGCGGGACCACCATCGGCGGCAACGCAACGGTACATGCGCAATGCGGTCTTGCAGCTCTTTCCTGCAGCGACGATGCGATTGTCATTGACGGATCCGCCCAAGTGACCACCGATTCGATCGTGGCCTGCGGTACGGTCAGCGTCCCAGTAGCAAATGACAATGTAACTTCCGAAGGTGTTCACGGGCTCAGCGACTTCTATGCCGATTTGGTTCCGCCAACGAACAACACGACCCGCACCGATGCATGCTCAGGCAAGGGAAATAACAAGCAGGCATCCCTCCAGCCGGGTACTTATGCCGGATTGGTTGTGAAATGCACAACTACACTTGCTGCGGGCATTTATGTGATTGATGGCGGAGTCCTCGATCTGACGGCGAACTATAACGTCACCGGAACCAATGTCATGTTTGTGCTGAAGAACGGCGCGATAATGAAATTTGGTGGTAGCGGCAACGGCAATCGCGTCACCCTGACCCCGCCAACCGCCGCAAATTTTGCAGGCACACCCTATGCGTCAATGGCCAGCCGACTGGCTGGCATGCTCGTTTTCGAAGACCGGAATAACAACGCACCAAATCCTGGGCACATTCTTAACGGTAATTCGAACTCGCTTATCGAAGGGCTAATTTACCTGCCAACAGGCAACTTGCGTATCAACGGGACCGCGAATGTTGCTGCACAATGCCTGCAGATTTCGGCGTACACTATCAATATCTTGGGTAACGCGACACTCGAAACACTGTGCCCAACGTCAGCTTCCACGTCGGTCGGAAACGCGACTCCTGACGTCAAGATGGTGCGTTGATCATGTGGCAAACACTCACAAACCTGCTGCGCAACACGCGGGGGACCATGGTGATCGAAACCGCGATCGTGGCACCAGTCCTGATCTTGCTTGCGCTGGGAACATTCGAGGTCGGCTCGATTGTTTCGCGCCAGCATGAACTGCAGACCGCCGCGTCGGAGGCTGAGATCATTGCCCTGGCCGCCGCGCAAGGCGCAACCACCCAAACCAGTACCATCAAACAAATTATCAGAACTTCGATGAATTTGACCGACAATCAAGTGACCATCTCGCGCTTTTATCGCTGCAATGCGAGCACAACGACAGTCACAACATCATCGTCTTGCGGTTCTGCTGATGTGGTAAGTTCCTACATCCGCATGAGGTTGCAGGATCGTTATGTGCCGGTTTGGACCCAATTCGGAGTTGGCGCCCCGATTAATTTTGTCGTTGAGCGGACGGTGCAACTGTCATGAAACAAATTAGATTTCTTCGCCGGTTCGCGGCTGATCGCTCGGCTTCGATGTTGGTTGAATTTGCTCTGCTGGGGCCGGTTCTGATGACAATGATGATCGGCATTTTTCAGGTTGGCGTCTATTTGCAAAACTACAACGCCATCCGTTCGATCGCGTCTGATGCTGGCCGATACGTGATGATCGAATATCAGAAGGGCAACAACGTCACCGACAACGATATTCGTTCGGTGATCTTGGGACGGGCCGTAAATACGCCCTACATGCTCGACACGGACCGGTTACAGATCACGGCAGTTACACAGGGTACCAGCAGGGTTGCCGGGGCAAAGGAAATCGACGTCGACATTACCTATACCCTGGAGGACTTCCTGCCCTTCGTAACGTTGCCGGGTACCACACTAACCTATTCCCGCCCTATCTTCGTAGTCACGAACTGAATTCTAAATGCGCGGTAGGTCGCGTGCGGAATCAGTCTTTCGAATAACAAACCTTCTTCGCCGCTTCGACAATCGCTGCGCTGTTGAGCAACGCAATCTTTTCCAGATTGGCAGCGTAGGGCAGCGGCACATCGACATTGCACACGCGCAAAACGGGCGCGTCGAGATGATCGAAGCCATCTTCCATGCAGATCGAGATGATTTCGGAGGCGATCGAACAGGTCGGCCAGCCTTCTTCCGCCACGATCACACGGTTGGTCTTGGACAGACTGTCTAGCACTGCTTGTTTGTCGAGCGGGCGCAAGGTCCGCAAATCGATCACTTCTGCGTCGATGCCTTGACCAGCGAGCTCGTCCGCTGCTTCAAGCGCCATCCCGACACCGATGGAATAGGATACGATGGTGACATCGGACCCTTCCCGCATGATCCGTGCCTTACCAATCGGCAGAACGTGATCGTCCAGTTCGGGCAGTTCGAAAGTACGGCCGTAAACCAGTTCATTTTCGAGAAACACGACCGGATCTTCGCAGCGGATTGCCGCCTTCATCAGACCTTTGGCATCGGAAGCATCGTAGGGAGCTATTACAATCAGGCCGGGAACGCTGGCGTACCATGGGCCGTAGTTTTGGCTGTGCTGAGCGCCAACCCGGGTGGCCGCGCCATTGGGGCCGCGGAACACGATCGGACAGCGCATCTGGCCGCCCGACATATAATTGGTCTTCGCGGCTGAATTGATGATGTGATCGATTGCCTGCATCGCAAAGTTGAAAGTCATGAATTCAACGATAGGGCGCAATCCCCCCATCGCAGCGCCAGTACCGATCCCGGCAAATCCATATTCGGTGATGGGTGTATCAATGACCCGTTTCGGGCCGAATTCCGCAAGCAAGCCCTGCGTAACCTTGTAAGCGCCCTGATATTCCGCGACTTCCTCGCCCATCACGAAAACGCGGTCGTCCCGGCGCATTTCTTCGGCCATCGCATCGCGAAGTGCATCGCGAACCGTCACGCTCGCCATGTTGGTTCCGTGCGGAATTTCCGGGTCACGTTTGGGCTGGGACTGGACGGGCTTGGTGATTTCAGCCTTGCTCGGCTCCTGCCCCACATCCTTGCCCTCGCCCGCGATATCTTCGCGAGGGGGCGGTGTAGGCGCGGGCGCAGCGTCATTATCATCTTCACCGGAAAGCATGGCAATCACTGTACCGACAGCGACGTTCTCTGTGCCCTCGGCAACCAGAATTTTGCCGACCGTGCCTTCGTCGATAGCTTCGAATTCCATCGTCGCCTTGTCGGTTTCGATCTCTGCAAGAATATCACCAGGACCGACTTGATCGCCCTCTTTGACAAGCCATTTGGCCAGTGTGCCTTCTTCCATCGTAGGAGAAAGTGCGGGCATTTTAAGTTCGACAGCCATCAGTAGGACTCCACCAGCACGTCAGTATACAGTTCAGATGGATCCGGTTCGGGTGAGCTTTCGGCAAAGTCAGCGGATTCGGCCACACGGGCACGAATGGCCTTGTCGATTGCCTTGATTTCTTCTTCAGTCTTGCCGCGTTCGGCCAGTTCTTTCTTGATCCGTTCGATTGGATCATTGTGTTCACGCTGATCCTGCACTTCTTCGCGGCTGCGATATTTCGCCGGATCGGACATTGAATGTCCGCGGTAACGATAGGTGTTGAGCTCCATCAGCACCGGCCCCTTGCCTTCGCGTACATGGGCAAAAGCGATTTCGGCGGCGGCGCGCACTTCCAACACATCCATCCCGTTCACATCCATGCCCGGAATGCGGAAAGCCGTACCGCGGCGGTAAAATTCAGTTTCGGCAGAGCTACGTTTGACTGCGGTGCCCATCGCGTAACCGTTGTTTTCAATCACAAAGACGATTGGCAACTTCCACAGCGCCGCCATGTTGAAGGTTTCGTAGACTTGCCCCTGGTTGGCCGCACCATCGCAGAAATATGCCAGGCACAGCCCGCCATCATCCCGGTATTGATGCGCAAGCGCCAAGCCGCCGCCCAACGAAACCTGCGCGCCGACGATGCCATGCCCGCCGTAGAATTTATGCTCGGTCGAGAACATGTGCATCGACCCGCCCTTGCCCTTGGATATACCAGCCTGACGCCCGGTCAGTTCCGCCATGATTACCTTGGGATCGATACCATAAGCGAGCATGTGACCATGATCGCGGTAGCCGGTGATAACGCTATCGAGACCTTCGCTGAGGGCGGATTGAAGGCCCACTGCGACCGCTTCCTGACCGATATACAAATGGCAAAAACCGCCGATCAGACCGAGGCCATAAAGTTGGCCCGCCTTTTCCTCGAACCGGCGGATCAGTAGCATTTGCTCGTAGAAGCCCAGTAATTGCTCATCGCTCGCGGCGAACCGTTTGTCCCGCTCATGCGCCAATTGCAGGCTGCGCAGAGCGAAGTCTGCGTCGCTTTCGATTGCTTTGCCTTGCGATGCCGGTTTCGCTGCGGATTTTGTGGCAGGTTTCGCTGCGGTTTGGGAGCGGGCTTTCGGGGCGGCTTTGGCTGTTGCCTTGGTCGCGGACTTTTGGGCGGGTTTGGCCAATGCTGGATCCTCAAACTGTCGTGATCAGATGTCGTCAGACTGGGTGCCTGTCATCCTGTACTAAGCCGAAAGCTATGGCCCAAGCCTGCGCTCTGCGCAACGGCTATGCATACGAAATCCGTAGGGGCCATTATGTATCAAGAGAGTTTGTCAGTCGCTCTGAGGAGTTGAAAATCAAATTATTCCTCGTCCAGAATCAGAACAACCTCATCTTCGTGCACGACATTGAAATCGCGCCGCAGCCGTTCACCGACCATGTCAGGATCAGCATTCTCGGGATTGAGCAAAGCAACCTGGTTGGCCAGAGCCCCATGTTCCTGTCGCAGTTCCTTAATATTCGCTTCGCGTTTCTCCAGCAATTGCAGATTTTCGCTCCATGCAAGCAATCCGCTAGGTCCAACAATTGCCAAGCCGCCAATAAGCAATAGCAACGCCAAGGCCAATCCTTGCGTCCACTGCTCCTTCGGCAGGCTGATCTTGTGGCCCTCTCGCGTCATTAAAGCACTAGAATCACAGTTGAGAAAACGATTCAAGCTGTATTTGAATTTACTGCGTAATAATTTGGCAGGTCGGGGCTTTGACAAGTGGCCTTATGATAGTGTATATAGTTTCTATTGTAACTACTTTAGGATGATTTCCATGGCTGACCTGTTCGAAAATCCCATCGGCCTTGATGGCTTTGAATTCGTGGAATTCAGCGCGCCTGAAAAAGGCCAGCTAGAACCAGTTTTCGAAGCGATGGGTTTCTCTATGGTCGCCCAGCACCGGTCCAAGGACGTCCAATTGTGGCGGCAGGGCGGGATCAACTTGATCGCCAATTACGAACCTAAGAGCCCGGCAGCGTATTTCGCAGCTGAACATGGCCCATCCGCCTGCGGCATGGGGTTCCGCGTTCGCGACGCAAAAGTTGCCTATGAAGAAGCTCTGGCGCGCGGCGCAGAACCAGTTGAAACACAAACCGGCCCAATGGAACTGCATATCCCGGCTATCCGCGGGATCGGCCATTCGCTGATTTATCTGATCGACCGCTATGCTGATGAACATCACGACGGCCTGTCGATCTACGACATTGATTTCATCTATGAAGACGGGGTGGATAAATGGCCTGTCGGCGCGGGCATGAAGGTGATCGATCACTTGACCCACAATGTCTATGGCGGACGGATGGCGCATTGGGCGTCATTCTACGAACGCATCTTCAACTTCCGGGAGATCCGCTTTTTTGACATCAAGGGCGAATATACCGGCCTGACATCCAAAGCGATGACCGCACCCGACGGAAAAATCCGCATCCCGCTGAACGAAGAAGGCGCAGGCGGCGGCGGCCAAATTGAGGAGTATTTGCGCGAGTATAATGGCGAAGGCATCCAGCATATCGCCCTGTCGAGCGAAGATCTCCTCGCCTCGTGGGATAAACTCAAGGCGACCGGGACACCATTCGCCAGCGCGCCACCCGCGACTTATTACGAAATGCTCGAAGAACGCCTGCCCGGCCACGGTGAGCCGGTCGAGGAATTGCAAAAACGCGGCATCCTGCTCGACGGATCAACTGAGAACAACGACCCGCGGCTGCTTCTGCAAATTTTCGGTCAGACTACCATCGGTCCGGTATTCTTCGAATTTATCCAGCGCAAAAAGGATGAAGGTTTCGGCGAGGGCAATTTCACTGCTTTGTTCAAGAGCATCGAAGCTGACCAACTGAAGCGCGGGGCGCTCAAGACAGGCGACAAGGAACCTGCGGAATGACCACCCATCCAATTAAACTGGGCGGCGTCCACCACGCGGCCTACCGCTGCAAGGATGCCAAGGAAACGGTTGAATGGTATGACCGGGTACTGGGGATGGAATACACCTCTGCCTTCTCCGAAGACACGGTGCCATCCACTGGTGAGCATGATCCCTACATGCATGTGTTTCTCGATGCGGGGAATGGCAACGTTCTGGCTTTTTTCGAACTGCCGACGCAGCCGGAAATGGGCCGGGACGAAAACACCCCTGCATGGGTCCAGCATCTGGCATTCAAAGTAGAATCGGAAACGCAATTGCTCGCCGCCAAGGAGCATATCGAAAGCCAAGGAGTGGACGTCCTCGGCCCAACCCATCACGGCATTTTCAAGTCAATTTATTTCTTCGATCCCAATGGCCACCGGATAGAGCTGGCGGCCGATATCGGGACTGATGAGCAATATGCCGAATTGAAACGGGTCGCGTTGCCGATGTTGGAAGAATGGAGCAAAACCAAGAAAGCACCGCGCCACGCGGATTGGCTGCATTCTGCAAATGAGTAAGGCTGGCAATACAGGTCCCGGCAGCAATTCTATCCTCCGCATTTCGGAACTATTCGATTGCTGCCCCGTTGCGTAGCGAAACGGGAGACTAACCAGCGTGAATTACGTCGATACGATTATGGGCCAATTGCAAAGCATGGCCGAGGGCTTCGTTGCATCCTTGCCAAGCATGGTCATCGCGCTGATCATTTTGATTATTACATGGCTGGTCGCCAAATATGCGATCCGTATCGCGGATTCGCTGACCGGCAGAAGCAGTATACGCCCTAGCCTGAAAAACTTGATCGATACGCTTGTAAAACTGGCCATCTGGCTGGTTGGCCTGATGTTGGCGATGATCATCTTGTTGCCTGGCTTCACGCCCACCAGTCTGATCGCAGGCCTGGGGATCGGCGCAGTCGCGATCGGCTTTGCGTTTCAGGATATCTTCGAAAACTTCCTCGCCGGCGTGCTGATCATGCTGCGCGAGAAGATGCGCATTGGCGACGTGATCGAATGCGAAGGCATTACCGGCAAGGTTGAACACATCACCCTGCGCGAAACCTATGTCCGTAAATTGTCCGGCGAAGTTACGCTGGTGCCCAATTCAATTCTGTTCAAAAACCCGGTCGAAATCCTCACCGACGAGGCCAAGCGGCGCCACGAAGTCGTAGCCGGCGTGTCCTATGACACGGATCTAGACCATGCTGCGTCGGTGATCATGAAATCGGTCGAAAACATCGACGGCATAGATTCCGAAAAAGGCATCGATATCTTTGCCAGTGAATTCAATTCCAGCTCGGTCGATTTCACCGTTCGCTGGTGGGCTGGATCGAGACCGCGCGATATGTGGGAAACCCGCGACGCGGTTATCCGCGCGATCAAACGCGGCTTTGACGATGCGGGTATCGAAATCCCGTTCCCGTATGTCACGCACACTTTCAAGGAACCTGTGCCGATCAAGGAGTAGGGATGGTGCGCCCGACAGGATTTGAACCTGTGGCCCCCAGATTAGGAATCTGGTGCTCTATCCGACTGAGCTACGGGCGCACTCGGGGCGTCGTTTAGAGCGGTAGGAGCGCGCTTGCAATCGCAGGTGACAATCAGTTCAAATCTTCTGGCGGCGCGATCGGGAACGGTAGTGCTGCAACGGAAATACCTTCATCTGTCAGATCCTTCGCTTCCTGAATCGTCGCTTGCCCGTGAATCGACTCAGTATCCGCCTCTCCGTAATGCATCGCGCGCGATTTCTCGGCAAATTTGTCGCCGACCCAAGTGCTGTCTTTGAGCGCCTTAGTCTGAGCTCTGGCCAGAGCCTGCATTGCCTTAGCTACTTCAGGCGGCATGGCGGCATTTGAAACAGGTTTAGCCATTTCTTTGGCTGTTGCCACTTCAGTCCGGCGATTGCCCTTGGTTGGCACCGCTGGCGCCATTGGAGCTTTGGCAACTTGAGCTGAGCCGCATTCCGGGCAGGTCAGGAAACCGCGCTCACGCTGGGAGGCAAAATCATCGGATGAGGCGAACCAACCCTCGAACCGGTGGCCACTGACGCAGGAAAGGTCGAATACTATCATTGCGATTGCGATTTAGGGATATCGCGGCGATTGGCAAGGCTGGGCAATTGTCTGCGGACGTCTGCTATGCGGTTGAGGTCGATATCGGCAAATCCAAGCCCGCCGTCCTCGCCCATGTCGAGCACCACATCACCCCATGGGTCGATCACCAGACTATGGCCATAGGTCGAACGGCCATCCTCATGCTGGCCAACTTGTGCTGCAGCGATGATGAAGGCGCTTGCCTCGATCGCCCGGGCGCGTTGAAGCACGTGCCAGTGCGCGCGGCCGGTGGGGACGGTAAAAGCGGCAGGGATAGCGATCACGTCACATCCCGCTCTGCCCAGCGCATCAAACAGCGCGGGAAAGCGTAAATCATAACAGATCGTCATGCCCAAGCGGCCAAGCGGTGTTTCCACCGTAACCACGGCATTGCCAGCTGTGTAGGCGCTGGATTCCCGCCAGCTTTCGCCGCTTGCCAGATCGACGTCGAACATGTGAATCTTGTCATAACGGGCAACCACTGCGCCGCGATCATCAATCATGAGCGAGCGATTGGCCCAGCCATCGCCTTCACCATCGACCGCGAGCGAACCAAGCGCGACCCAGATTCTGTGTTTCCGTGCCGCATCGCAGACCGCCAGCAATACCGGATTTTCAGGCTCCGGGACAATATTGGGGTCGGCGCGCAGTCGGTCGCGGTCGAGCAGGCCGGACATTTCCGGCGTGAACAGCATTTCCGCCCCGCCGGCCTTTGCTGCACCCACAGCTGCAACAATTTCTGCAGCATTTTGCGCCGGATCAATTCCGCTGGTCATTTGCAATATGGCGATACGCGGCATCAGGCGGGGCTATCCAGCCAGCAATGCTTCTAGCTTGCCGCCATTTTCAAGAGCCGCAAGTTCGTCCGACCCACCAACATACGTATCTCCGATAAAGATTTGCGGCACTGAGCGCGCATTTGGAGCGCGGGCCAGCATCTCGTCCTTTTTCGGGCCGCCCATGGTGATATCATGTTCATTAAACCCAGCGCCCTTGCTGTCGAGCAATTGCTTGGCGCGGCTGCAATATCCGCAGCCGAATTTGGTATAAATGTCGATCTTGGGCGTGGCCATTCTGGTTCCTTCTCGTGGTGCACATATCTATCTGCGCATTTCCTATGCCGGAAAATCTTGCATGGTGCAGGTCTATTCCTATCTAAGTGCCTACCGCATGTGCCGCAATGGGCATGCGGTTTCGCCGGCAAGGCGCCGCAAATTGCGGGCTGTGCCTAGTCAAATTGCTCAAAAGAGGATTTGTTACGATGTCACGTTTTGATTTTACTCCCTATCGCCGCTCCACTGTCGGTTTCGACCGCCTGTTTGACTTGCTAGAAAGTCAGGCGCGTAGCAGCGGCGGTGACAATTATCCGCCCTTCAACATCCAGAAACAGGGCGAAGACAATTACCGCATAACTCTCGCAATTGCTGGCTTCAAGCCCGCCGACATCGATATAACTGCCCAACAAAACCTGTTGGTGGTGCAAGGCAGAAAACACGACGAGAGCGAGATTGGTGGCGAAATGCTGCATCTTGGAATCGCCAACCGCGGGTTCGAGCGCCGGTTCGAACTGGCCGATTTTGTCAGGGTCGAAAATGCCCGGCTGGAAGATGGTTTGTTGAATATTGATCTGGTCCGCGAAGTTCCCGAAGCGATGAAGCCCAAGAAAATCGCGGTCAATGGTCAGAGCAACTTGGAAATAGTGAAAAACGAAGGCAAACATTCCCAAATTGAACAGGATCAGATCGATAAAGGTGGCGCGAACGCCGCTTGATTGAACGGATGATCAATTAACGGCCTGCTTCGCAAGGAGTCGGCCGTTATTGCTTGAACAGAATTAAACGGGGGCGAACCGAAAGGTTCGCCCCCACGACGCCAAGGCGCCGTCATGTCCGGGTTTTATCGTCCGGGTCGCAGAAGACGATGAAGCCCGGGACAAGCTGTAAAAGTTATCTAACCAAGCAATTCAACCATTCCCCCTCCAGGGAATATGCTCAATGGATCCGTAATGCCGCAAAAATTTAAAAAAAGAAAGAACAGAAATACAAGTGGTTAATATCTGAAATTTTTTAGAACTCTTTGCCGCATTGTTTGTACGATAATGACTTGATCCGACAATTAGCGGATTTTGCAAAATACTGCGAAGGCACAGCAAACGTTAAACAAGACGTGACTGACGTAGCGCGGCAGCAATGAACCCGTCGAACAACGGATGTGGATCGAATGGCCGGGATTTTAGCTCAGGGTGAAATTGAACTCCGACAAACCAAGGATGATCGGGCCGTTCGACAATTTCCGGAAGCAATCCATCGGGCGACATGCCTGAAAATACCAGCCCATCGGATTCCAATGCTTCGCGGTAAGCTACATTGACTTCATACCGGTGGCGATGACGCTCCGAAATCTCCGTCGCGCCGCCATAAATCGCGGAAACCTGGCTACCGTCAGACAGTTTCGCCGGATACGCGCCGAGCCGCATTGTGCCGCCCAGATCGCCGCCTGATTCGCGTTGCTGCAGACCTTCCTTGCTCATCCATTCTGTGATGATACCGACCACCGGTTCTTCGGTCGCGCCGAATTCAGTGGAAGATGCCCCGCCGTGTCCGGCAGTACGGGCGCCTTCGACGCAGGCCATTTGCATTCCCAGGCATATTCCGAAGAAAGGCACCTTGCGCTCGCGTGCGAAGCGCACGCTGGCGATCTTGCCCTCAGAACCGCGTTCACCAAATCCGCCGGGCACCAAAATTGCATCCAGCGGTTCGAGCTGCGCGGTAATGTCACCGTCATCCTGTTCAAAGACTTCCGCATCAATCCAACGAATGTTGACCTTTACCCGGTTGGCGAGGCCGCCATGAACAAGCGCCTCATTGAGTGATTTGTAAGCGTCTTGCAGGCCGACGTATTTACCTACGACGCCAATCGTTACTTCGCCTTCAGGATTGAAATATCGGTCAGTTACGTCAAGCCAGCGCGCTAAATCGGGATCGGGCGCATCGGATATACCGAAGCCGCGGAGCACCTGCGTATCAAGGCCTTCCTTGTGATACTGCAGCGGCACCGAGTAGATCGAAGGCGCATCAAGCGCAGGTATCACTGCCTCTGGCCGGACATTGCAGAATTGCGCAATCTTGTTCCGGTCGCTCTGGGGAATGAAATGTTCACTCCGGCACAGCAGCACATCCGGCTTGATCCCCAGGCCTGCCAATTCGCGGACCGAATGCTGCGTCGGCTTGGTTTTCAACTCACCCGCCGCGGCGATATAGGGCACCAAGGTGACATGGACGCTGAGCGTCTGGAGCGGTTCCAGCTCGTTTCGTAATTGACGGATCGCTTCCATGAAGGGTAGCGATTCGATATCGCCGACTGTGCCGCCGATCTCGCACAACACGAAATCGAGATCGTCGGTTTCCGCAAGGGCGAATTGCTTGATTGCGTCGGTGACATGCGGGATTACCTGGACCGTTGCCCCAAGATAGTCGCCGCGCCGTTCGCGAGCGATAATCTTCTGATAAATCCAACCACTGGTGACATTGTCAGATTGCCGCGCCGATACGCCGGTAAACCGTTCGTAATGACCTAGATCAAGGTCTGTTTCGGCCCCATCATCCGTTACATAAACCTCACCATGCTGATACGGGCTCATCGTGCCCGGATCGACATTCAGGTAAGGATCGAACTTGCGAATACGGACCTTATAGCCGCGCGCCTGCAGCAAGGCTGCAAGACTTGCTGCCATCAAACCTTTGCCGAGCGAGGAAACCACGCCGCCGGTAATAAAAATGAACCGCGCCATGGGAGTTGGGCCTTAAGGTTCCAAATGGAGTCGGGGCAAGCGAATTGCGGCAGCCGATTGCTGCCATCCACAGTTATGCGTGATTTTTGCTTACTGGGTGACGTCTGCGAGCGGATCGTCAGAAGCAGGAGCAGCTTCTGCCGGAGCAGCCGGGGCCGCCGAATTTCCGTCGGCTTGTCCCGCAAGCGGATCTTGCTCGGTGGTCACTGAACGGTCGAGCGTAGAGGTAATTCCATCGCCGGACGTCGTTTTCACTGCCACTGCCGCCATTACGATCGACAATACGACAAAGCTGATCGCCAGCCATTTGGTCGCCCGGGTCAGAAAATCGGCCGCGCCGCGTGCGCTCATCAATCCGCCGGGGCTGCCGCCGCCGCCAATACCAAGGCCGCCGCCTTCCGAACGCTGCATCAAGATAACGCCAACCAAGGCAGCAGCGACTAGCGCCTGAACAACGGTGAGGAATAAGAATAGGGACATGGAATGGTTTTCTCTAAATTGCTTGGGTTTGCATGTAGTGCCGCACGCGCCCGAGGGCAAGCTGCCGCATTATAACCGCATCAAAGAAGGTCGCCTAATCGGGCAAATCGGCCGCCGCCAGCACAATTCCGAGAAAGCTTTCAGCCGTCAGGCTGGCGCCGCCGACCAGTGCTCCGCCAACTTCATCGGCAGCTAGCAATTCCAGTGCGTTGTCGGGTTTGACGGATCCACCATAAAGAATGCGAACCGCTGCGCCGGCATCTTCGCCGAATTGGGCGATCAACAAGGCTCTAATCGCCTTATGCATCGCGCCAATGTCCTTCACAGTCGGTGTACGGCCGGTCCCGATTGCCCAGATTGGTTCATAGGCCACAGTCAGCACTTCCGCGGCATTCTCGACAGCGGCAGGCAGCGAGGCCTTTAGCTGGGCCGTGATAAATTTCTCGGCATTGCCCGCATCGCGGGCTTCTTCCGATTCGCCGCAGCACAGGATGATCCGCAGGCCCGCAGCCAAAGCAGATTCTGCCTTGGCCTTCACCAAAGCATCGTCTTCGCTATGATTCTGGCGGCGCTCGCTATGACCGAGGATGACGAATTTGGCGCCGGCATCCAGCACCATTCCGCATGATACGTCCCCGGTAAACGCGCCATCTTCGCTGTGGTGGCAATCCTGCGCGCCAACACCAATCTGCTGCACTTCTTTGTGGACTGCATGTATCAGAGTGAATGGCGGGGCGAGCGCCACTTCAACCTTCATAAGACGCTGAGAGGCGCGGTCGATCGCGCGCGCTTCCGAGAGCATCGAACGAGTGCCGTTCATTTTCCAATTGCCAACTATATAGGGCCGTTCGGCCATATTGATTTCCTGAATTCTGGAGAGGGATTGTTGAGGTATGTCTGAAACGTTATCTAATCGTGATGTCCCCATATGGGTTCAATCCGCGGTCCGCCTAGAGCGAAGTTGCGTTCAGGTCAAAACACTTGCCAACCTGTTGCGGCAACAACGCATGACGGATAAGGCGTGCCGACTAACCAAGGTAGCGCGACCTGCCTGCCATTATATTCGGACTTGCCCAACGCCATGATCAGTGTCTTTCGCAAATTTCTATCGTCTAAAATCGGCATTGTGGTGGCGCTTGCCTTCCTCGCCCTCATTGCTTTCGCCTTCGCGGCAATGGATGTGTCCAGCAGCGGCACATTCGGCGGCGTTGCCGGCGGCGACCGCGTCGCGGTTGTCGGCGATGAGAAAATCGACGCAAATGAATTGAGCCGGTCGGCTTCCTCGGCGCTCGACGCTGCACGGCAGGAAAATCCGGTGATATCTATGCCCGCTTTTCTTCAGCAAGGCGGTTTGACACAGGTCTTGGACCAGATGATCGACCGCTATGCAATTGGCGGCTTCGCGGAGAAATACGGACTAAGGGCGGGTGACAATCTGGTGAATAGCGAAATTATCGCGATCCCTGCGTTCCGCGGTGCTGACGGCAATTTCGATGAACAGGCTTACCGCCAAATCCTATCAAATCGTGGCCTCACCGATTCGCTCGTGCGGAACGATATTGCCGATGGTTTGCTTGCAAAACAGGTCTTGATCCCGGCGGCGTTCGGCGCGGTCATGCCTAATAAGATGGTCAGCCGTTACGCCGCCCTGTTGAAGGAAAACCGTCAGGGGGCAATCGCGCTGATCCCAAGCACGGCCTTCGCTCCACAAGGAAAGCCAACCGACAAGCAGTTACAGGCGTATTATAGCGCCAATCGCGGAAAATATATCCGTCCGGAACGCCGCGTGATTCGATATGCCAGCTTCGATGAAAGCGCGATCGGCAAGGCAGCGGAGCCAAATGCGCAGGAAATTGCGGCTAGATATGAAAGCAACCGCGATGCCTATGCACCAAGCGAAACGCGCAATTTCAGTCAATTGATCGTCCCTACCCAGCAAGCAGCTGTTTCGATTCGTAACCGCGTCCAGAGCGGTGGTTCGTTGGAAACAGCCGCCAGCGAGGCCGGCCTTGCCATCGCCAAACTCGGCCCGTTAAACCGCAAAACTATGGCTGCGCAGACATCTGCCAGCGTGGCGCAGGCCGCTTTTGCTGCAGGTCAACGTACAATCGCTGCCCCGACCCGTAGCGGCCTGGGCTGGCATGTGATCCGCGTTGACGGGATCGAGAAAGTCGCGGGCCGCAATCTGGCGCAGGCAACACCGGAAATCACCAAGGCATTACGCGCAGAAAAGCGCCGCACAGCACTAAATGATATGACCGCTTCGGTAGAGGAACGGCTGGAAAGCGGTGAGGCTCTGGCCGATGTGGCCGCCGAACTGAAACTGGAAATCAAGACAACAAAACCGCTGCTTGGAACCGGTCAGGTATATGGGAGCCAGAATGAAGGTGCGCCTGAAATTCTTGCTCCAGCCCTGAAAACCGCGTTTTCAATGGAAGAAGGCGAACCGCAATTGGCCGAGGTGGAGCGCGGTGTCACATTCCTGATTTACGAAGTCGGCAAAATTACCCCTTCGGCTACGGCGCCGCTGTCCGAAATTCGCGAATCTGTGGTTCAGGCATGGCGCATGTCGGAAGGGTCAAAGGCTGCCAAGGCAGCGGCTGATCGCGTGTTGAAACGACTGACCGGCGGATCGACCCTTGCGCAAGCGATGGCTGCTGAGAAAAAGGCGCTGCCGCCGATTGATCCTATCAATCTGTCACGGGAACAATTGACCGCCAGCGGACGGCAGGTTCCGGCCCCGCTTGCGCTGATGTTCAGCATGGCCGAAGGCACCACCAAGAAACTGGAAGCGCCGCAGAGTGCTGGTTGGTTCGTGGTCGATTTGAAAGACATCGATGCAGGTACCATCGCCAAGGATGATCCCGCATTTTTGCAAGCGAAGCGCGAATTGAGCCAGTTGATCGGCCGTGAATATTCTGACCAGCTACGCGTTGCGATGCGCGAGGAATTGGGCGTCGAGCGGAACCCTGCTGCGATCGAAGCAGTCCGTAAGCAGCTTTCTGGCGAGAATTGACCCATACGCAAGCAAGCCCGTTCGCAATTAAGGAAGCCGGGATGAAGGCGGCTACCGGCCATTTGCCTGAAAATGCCGATCATGCGCTGGCTGCCCTTGCGGCTGGTCAGTCAGCAATCGTCTGGCGCAAGGTCGTCGCTGATACGGAAACCCCTGTCGGCGCGGCGCTCAAATTAATCGAACCCGGGCGCGGTGATTTTCTGCTTGAATCGGTCGAGGGCGGAGAAGTTCGTGGTCGCTACAGTCTGCTGGGGCTCGACCCCGATCTGATCTTCCGCGCCTCTGGCAATTCAGCAGAGATCAATCGCACCTGGAAGACGGATCGCACGGGATTTGCCCCCTACCCGAAATCGACGATCGACGCGTTGCGGTCACTGGTCGCGGAATGCCGGATCGATGTGCCCGACGCCCTGCCCCCTGCGCTCGCCTGTCTGGTCGGGTATTTCGGATATGAAACCATCGGTCTGGTGGAGAAATTGCCGCGCGCGGCGGATAACCCACTCGAATTGCCGGACATGCTATTCGTTCGCCCAACGCTGATTCTCGTATTTGACGGCTTGAGCGAGGAATTGTTCGCTATCGCCCCGCTATGGGCAGGCCAAGGTGATCCCCGGCAAGCTGTCGAGGCCGCAGGCGGGCGGATCGACGAAGCATTGCGCCGCCTCGCTCTGGCTGCGCCAACACCTTCCGGCACCCCCGACTTGCCCGATATGGCCCTGTCACCCGTAATGGCAGATGGTCAATATCGCGATATGGTGCTACGAGCGAAGGACTATATCGAGGCTGGCGATATCTTTCAGGTGGTATTGGCGCAGCGCTTCACCTGCCCCTTCCCGCTGCCGCCGCTGGCGCTTTACCGCGCGCTGCGGCGGGTAAACCCCTCGCCTTTCCTCTATTTCCTCGACTTGCCCGGCTTTGCAGTGGTTGGCTCGAGCCCCGAAATCCTCGTCCGCGTACGCGATGGCGAAGTGACCATCCGCCCCATTGCAGGTACGCGGCCCCGGGGTAAAAATGCGGCGGAAGATGATGCCGCTGAGGCTAGCCTGCTCGCCGATCCCAAGGAACGCGCGGAGCATTTAATGCTGCTTGACCTTGGCCGCAACGATGTCGGCCGGGTGGCGCAGCGCGGCACCGTGGAGGTAACCGCCAGCTACACCGTCGAACGCTATAGCCATGTGATGCATATCGTCAGCAACGTGGTGGGTAAACTTGACCCTGCCCATGATGCGCTGGATGCGATGTTTGCAGGCTTTCCGGCAGGCACCGTCAGCGGGGCGCCGAAAATCCGCGCGTGCGAGATTATCGCCGAATTGGAGCCGGAAACTCGCGGTGCTTATGCGGGCGGGGTCGGTTATTTCGCCCCTGATGGATCGGTTGACAGTTGCATCGTGCTGCGCACTGCCGTGATCAAGGACGGGATCATGCATGTGCAGGCCGGTGCAGGCATTGTCGCAGATAGCGACCCCACCTATGAACAAGCTGAATGCGAAGCAAAAGCCGGTGCCTTGATCGCCGCCGCGCGCGAAGCCGCAAGGTTAGCCAGCGAACCGGGATTTGGACAATGAGATTTTTCGCCGCACTTACACTGCTAATTCTTACCTCTTGCGGTCAGGATTCCGGTGGCGAACCGGTGATGCGGATGGAAATCGGCAGCGATCAGGCCGAAGTGAACGCCGCTGCTGGTCCGGACACCGCCGTTCCCAAAGCGGCCTCTGCCTGCACCAAAGTTACTTTCGAGGAAGTAGCACTAACCCATTGTATAGCCGACCCAAAAGAACATCGGATGACGATGGATCTCGGGCCGCAAGACGGCGCGCCTTATCGCAGCTTTACCAATCTTGCCGCTGCTCGCTCTGCTGATGCGCCGCCTGTCGCTTTTGCGTTCAATGGGGGGATGTATGACGGTGAGGGCAAGCCTATCGGCTATTATGTCGAGAATGGCGATCGGAGGAAGGAATTGAGCCGCTCCGATGGCCCCGGCAATTTCCACCTTAAGCCCAATGGCGTATTCTATGGGACAGGCGGCAAATGGCGCGTTCGTGCTTCGGATGAGTTCTATTCACAAGTCGGCGACCGGCCGGAATTCGGCACCCAATCCGGCCCAATGCTGGTGATTGATGGCAAATTGCATCCCGAAATTTCACAGGACGGCCCCTCTCGCGCGGTCAGAAATGGTGTGGGTGTCGACAAGGAAGGCCGGGCGCATTTTGTGATTTCCGAAAGCCCGCTGTCGTTCGGTAAGTTGGCGCGGTTTTACCGCGATGTTTTGAAGACCCCTAATGCGCTATATCTGGACGGTAGTGTCTCAGCCATGTGGGACCCTGCGGCCGGACGAATGGACAAGGGCGTGCCTATCGGGCCCTTGATCGTGGTCGAGACGAAGGGGAATTGATGTGAATTACGAACGTACACTTTACCCGCCAGTCGAACCGTTTGAGGTCGGGATGCTCGAAGTCGGGGACGGTCATACGATCTATTGGGAACGATGCGGAACACCGGGCGCGAAAGCGGTCGTATTTTTACACGGCGGCCCCGGTTCGGGATGCAGCGCCGACCAACGCCGACAGTTTGATCCTGATCTTTATGACATCCTGCTGTTCGACCAGCGCGGTTGCGGACGTTCTACGCCGTTTGCCAGTCTCGATCATAATACCACGTGGGACATCGTGGCCGACATCGAACGGCTACGCGAAATGTGCGGTCATGAAAAATGGCAAGTATTCGGCGGAAGCTGGGGTTCCACCTTGGCGCTGTCCTATGCCCAAACCCACCCCGATCGCGTTAGCGAGCTGGTACTGCGCGGAATATTCCTGGCACGTCAGAGCGAAGCCGACTGGCTCTACCATTACGGCGCCAATGAGCTTTATCCGGAAGGTTGGGCCGAATTCACCGGGCACATTCCGGTCGATGAGCGCGATAACCTTATTGAGGCGTATCACCGCCGACTAACCAGCGACGACCCCCAAATACAACTCGCCGCCGCCAAGGCGTGGAGCACCTGGGAGGGCCTGACCGTTACCTTGCTGCCTGACCCAGACATGATGGAAGAATTCACCGAGGACGGTCACGCGATTTCTGTTGCGCGGATCGAAAATCACTATTTCCGGAATAATTGCTGGCTGGAAGAAGGCCAATTGCTTGCGAATGCGGAGCGCCTGCAGGGCATACCCGGTATTATCGTCCAAGGCCGCCATGATTGCTGCACGCCTCCCTCTGCTGCCTATGCTTTAAAGCAGGTATGGCCGGATGTAGATTTGCGCATTATTCCCGACGGAGGCCATCTGTTTACCGAACCGGGGATCGCCGACGGACTTGTGCGCGCGAGCGATTATTTTGCCGGTAAACCTGCCTGATCCGGGCAGCCAGATAGTGGAAGACCCCAAACCTTGATTCTCGTGATCGACAATTACGACAGCTTCACGTTCAACCTGGTCCATTATCTGATGGAACTGGGCGCCGAAGTGCGGGTGGAGCGTAATGATACATTGTCCGCCGCCGATGCCGTCAAATCGGGCGCACAGGGCGTTCTGATCTCGCCTGGCCCCTGCACCCCGAACGAGGCTGGTATCAGCCTTGATCTGGTGGATGCGTGTGCCGATGCTGCATTGCCACTGCTCGGCGTCTGTCTCGGGCACCAGGCGATTGGCCAGCATTTTGGCGGCAAGGTGGTGCGCGGCGGGCTGATGCACGGCAAAACTTCACCCGTAACCCATGATGGCAGCGGCGTGTTCGCGGGCCTGCCCTCGCCCTTCATCGCCACGCGTTATCACTCGTTGATCGTTGAGAATATTCCCGCCGTTCTGGAGGTCAACGCGACCAGCGAGACCCCCGGACTGGACGGCACCGCTGTAATGGGCTTCCGCCACACCAGCCTGCCAATCCACGGGGTTCAGTTCCATCCCGAAAGCATTGCAACCGAACATGGCCACGCGCTGCTCGCCAATTTCATGAAGTTATGCGGGCTGGAAGCGAAGGCGCGCACATGAATAGACTCCCCGCCGCAGAGCATCATCTCAGCGAAGCAGAAGCCGAAGAGGTTTTCAGCGCGATACTTGATGGTGAAACCAGCGAGGAAGAAATCGCCCGGTTCCTGACCGTTCTGTCCGAACGCAGCGAAACCTCGGAGGAAATCGCTGGAGCCGCCCGTGCATTACGCGCCCGCCTGATCCCGATTGCCGCGCCAGACAATGCAATCGACGTGTGCGGCACCGGCGGTGATGGGCATCACACGTTGAATGTGTCCACCGCCGTCAGCCTGGTGGTCGCCGCCGCAGGCGTACCGGTGGCCAAACACGGCAACCGTGCCGCGTCGTCCAAATCGGGCGCGGCCGACACGCTGGAGGCACTTGGGCTGGACATGGAGGCCGCCGGACGCACTGCTGAAAGAACCCTAGCCGAAATAGGTATCTGCTTCCTGTTTGCCAAAAACCACCACCCCGCAATGGGCCGGATCCAGCCCATCCGGCAAAAACTGGGTATCCGAACAATTTTCAACTTGATGGGACCATTGTCCAATCCCGCCGGGGTCAAACGCCAGTTAATCGGCATCGCCCGCCCAGCCTATGTTCCAATCTATGCGGCGGCTAAGGCGAAGCTAGGCACAGAGCACACCATGATTGTGTCCGGTGACGAGGGTTTGGACGAGCTTAGTCTGGCAGGCGGCAACGAGATGGCTGATGTCCATGGTGACAGCTTCGAAATGAAGCGTGTCGATGCCTCCGTTATCGGGGTAGAGCATGCGCCGGTCGAAGCCATACGCGGCGGCGATGCGGCACATAACGCCAAGGCGCTATTGGCGCTGATGCAAGGCACTCCCGGACCCTATCGCGATGCGGTAGTATTCAATTCGGCGGCCTCGCTTATTGTGGCCGGCGCAGCGGCAAGTTGGGAAGACGGCGCAGCGCAGGCAGCTGAGGCGTTGGATAACGGGGGCGCGAAAGCGCTACTTGATAGCTGGATCGAAATGGCACGATGAACAAACTCGACGAAATTTGCGCGACCAAGCGCGAAGAAGTGGCAGCGCGCAAGGCGGTGACTTCACTGTCCGATCTGGAAGCACGCGCCGCCCGACAAAGTGCCCCACGCGGATTCCGCGCTGCGCTGGAGGCGAAATCCTCCACAGGCTTCGGCCTGATCGCGGAAATCAAGAAAGCTTCTCCTTCCAAAGGATTGATTCGCAAAGACTTTCGGCCCGCTGAACACGCCTCTGCCTATGAACAGGGCGGAGCGGCTTGCCTGTCGGTCCTGACCGATGCGCCCTATTTTCAAGGACATGAGGATTATCTGGTCGAGGCGCGCGCGGCCTGCAGCCTGCCGGTACTGCGTAAGGATTTCATGGTCGACACCTGGCAAGTCGCCGAAGCCCGCGCAATAGGGGCCGATGCGATCCTGATCATCGTCGCAGCTCTGAACGATAGCGCGATGGCTGACATCGAAGCCGCTGCGCTCCACCACGGGATGGATGTTCTGATCGAAGTGCATGACGAGGCGGAAATGGCGCGTGCAGCCCGCCTGCAATCTCGGCTGATCGGCGTCAACAACCGTGATCTCAAGCGGTTCGTTACCGATCTTAGTATTACCGAACGTCTGGCCCCCCTTGCGCCGCAAGGCACACTGCTGGTGGGTGAAAGCGGCATTACCGGCCATACCGATTGCCAGCGCCTCGCCCGGTCCGGCGTGCGCAACTTCCTTGTCGGCGAAAGCTTGATGCGCGAAAGTGACGTCATGGCGGCGACCCGAAGGCTACTAGAGGGATAAAATGAACAATCTGACCCATCTCGACGCGCACGGAAATGCCCGCATGGTCGATGTGGGCGGCAAGGCGGAAACCCGGCGCACTGCTGTCGCCACAGGGCTGATCGCAATGTCGGCGGAGGCACTGTCAGCAATACGGGATGGCGAAGTGCCCAAGGGCAATGTCTTGGCCGCCGCGAGAATTGCCGGGATTATGGCCTCCAAGAAAACTAGCGAGTTGATTCCGCTCTGCCATCCGTTGGCGCTAGATGCCGTAATGGTGGATTTTGCGTTTGAAGCCGATGCTGTGCGCGCCACGGCTACCGCGTCACTCTCCGGCAGAACCGGAGTCGAAATGGAAGCACTTACAACAGTTTCCGTGGCATTGCTTACGATCTATGACATGGCCAAGGCACTGGATAAGGGCATGATGATCACCGGGGTTCAACTATTGTCCAAAACCGGAGGAAAGTCTGGCGATTGGCACGCGCCGGAATGACCCCGCCGATTGCACTCGCGGAAGCCCAGGCACGCTTGCTGGCGATTTCGGGACCGTTGGAATTGGAAAATATCCCGGTACGCGATTCTGTGGGACGCTATTTGGCCGCAGCTATAATCGCGCAAAGAACTCAGCCACCAGCGGATCTCTCGGCGATGGATGGCTATGCGATCTGCGGTTCGGCGCCGTGGCAAGTCATCGGCGAGAGCAAATGTGGCTCGCCGTTTGGTAGTGCCGTGGCATCGGGTCAAGCTGTGCGCATCTCAACCGGCGCATTGATACCCGGAGGCGCTGACCGCGTGTTGCTGCAGGAAGATGCGGAACGCAGCGGCGATCTGGTAACCCTGCAAGGCGAGATGCCGCCACTTGGCAAACACATCCGGCGCTCTGGATTCGACTTCACATCAGGTGTTCCGCTCATGGATACGGGAACATGGATAGGTCCGGCACAAATCGCTCTTATGCTGGCGGCAGGTCATAATTCGGTGAATGTCCGGCGCAGGCCGATAGTAACATTCATCGATTCAGGAGATGAATTGACAGCCGATCCGGCGAACTGCCAGCCCTATCAAATTCCTGCCAGCAACAGCGCAATGCTAGCTGCAATGGCATCACAGTTACCTGTTGATATCAATATACTAGGCCCCATACCAGATAGAATACAATCATTGATCAATGCTTTTCGTGAGTCAGAAAACAGCGATTTGATTGTTACCAGCGGCGGCGTATCTGTGGGCGATCACGATTTAATTCGTCCGGCGTTGGAAGCATGGGGCGCCGAGATCGATTTCTGGAAAGTCTCTATCAAGCCGGGCAAGCCCCTATTGGTGGCGCGCCGAGACCACCAGATTATTCTTGGTTTGCCGGGCAATCCAGTATCGAACTT
>JBBKWK010000331.1:0-3230 GCA_037968915.1 Pontixanthobacter sp. | reverse complement strand
TTCGTTGTCGCGATGATCCTGATCTTCGTCGCCTGACAATTGCTTTCGATGTCGGTCGGGGGCGTTGCTCCCGGCCGATCAATTTCTTCGTTTGTCTGATCAACGGGACCCGTACCCATGCCGCAGATTGCCCAGCTTGCCGAAACATACTCCAGTCAGGTCTTCTGGCTATTGGTGTTTTTCGGCATCGTCTTCGTCTTTATTGGACGCGGTATGGTGCCCAAAGTAATGGATACGGTCGCCCAGCGTGACCAGCAAATCGCCTCCGACCTTGCCGCAGCTACCGATGCCCGCGCCAAGGCCGACGACGAAGAAGAAGCCTGGCGGGCCCGCGAAAACGAAAATCGCTCAGCTGCTCAGGCAATCGTTGCCAAGGCCAAGGCCGAAGCAGCAGATCGAAACGAAAAAAAGCTCCTAGCTGCCCAGAAACGTCTCGATACCAAGTTGGCGAAGGCCGAGCATGATATCTCCGAAGCGCGCAATGCAGCCTTGACCGAAGTCGAGGGTGTAGCTGCCGAGGCGGCGCAGGATATCGTCCAGCGTCTAGCCGGAGTGACTGTTACGGCTGCCGTTGCCAAGAGCGCGGTTAAGAAGGCTATGTCCCATGCTTGATCTGAGACTGATGGCCAACGCTCCGGAAGTGTTTTCTACCACCGCAGTCGATGTGATTGAACATGGCGCTGTGAAGCATGTCGAACCTGAATTGTTCGGCTTTGCCCCATACCAAGTAGTCGCATTGTCGATGCTGGTTCTGATCCTGATCATGGTCTGGAAAAAAGTCCCTGGCATGATCGTCGGCGGGCTCGACGCCAAGATCGCTGCAATCCGCACCCAGTTGGACGAAGCGAAGCAGCTCCGTGCCGAGGCCGAGGCGTTGCGCAACGAATATGCCGCCAAGATCGCCAATGCGGAAAAAGATGCAGAGGCGATGATTGCCGGTGCCCAGACCGAAGCCGATGCAATCCTGACGAAGGCAGAAGCGGACGGTCAACAGATGGTCGCACGGCGCAAGCAAATGGCTGAAGACAAGATTTCCGCCGCAGAACGAGAAGCGGTGGACGAAGTTCGCAAACGGGCCGCCACAGCGGCAACAATGGCTGCTCGCGGTCTGATCGCAGACAAGCATGATGCCGCTGCCGACACAAAGTTGGCCGACGAAGTGATAGCCGGAATCTAACCACTCGGCGCAAAGTTCGAATTCTAAAGGGCGGCCCCAGGGTCGCCTTTTTTATAGTCAGTAGTCCGACTCGGCCGAATTGAAATGGCAAACCTTATATTCAGAACGAGTCTTTTGCAGCGCGCAGGGCAGCAAAGGTCTGCTCCGGTGTATCGCCGCCCCATCGGGCCTGCAATTCTGGCTTGTCGGCCCTCAGGAAGGGATTGGTCGCGAGTTCCCTCGCCAGCGGCATCGGTACAGTCCATTCGCCCTGGCTGCGCTTGGCGGTAATTTCCTCGACGTAGGTCGACAGGGCGGTATTGTCAGGATCGGCATGCACGGCAAATTTCGCATTGGCGGCGGTATATTCATGCGCGCAATAGAGCATGGTTTTTGGCGGCAGCGCGCGGATCCGGTCGAGGCTGGCCCAGAATTGCTCAGGTGTGCCTTCGAACATTCGCCCGCAGCCGAGAGCGAAAACTGCATCGCCAACCATCGCTATTCCAGCTTCAGGTAAATGATATGCGATATGGCCCAGCGTATGACCGCCCACGTCGATCACATTGGCAGAGAAGTCGCCTAATGTAACTGTGTCGCTATGCGCCACCTCGCGGTCGATTCCGGCGATCCGGCCAGCTTCAGCGCCCGGTGCAACGATTGTGCAGCCGGTTGCCTCCTTGATCGCCAGATTGCCGCCGGCATGGTCAGGATGCCAATGGGTGTTCCAAATCTGTGTGATGGCCCACCCCTTGGCTTCAGCCTGCTTTAAATATTCCGCGGCGTCGGGCGTATCGATGCACACGGTTTCACCGCTCGCTGGGTCGTGGAGGAGGTATCCGTAATTGTCGGACAGGCACGGGAATTGATGTATCTGGATCATGGCGTCAAGATAACTGGTATCACAGAAGTAGGAAAGGCCCGCTTACTCTGCTGAGTAAGCGGGCCTTTCCGAATGTCTAATTCGCGTTGAAGAGGTGAGTGATTACTCGCTCTTGCCCTTCAATGCTTCGCCAAGGATGTCGCCCAGCGATGCGCCCGATGCGGAAGAACCGTACTGTTCCACAGCCTGCTTCTCTTCCGAGACCTGAAGGGCCTTGATCGAGAAATTCGGCTTCTTGGACCGGTCGAAACCGATAACCATGACGTCGACCTTCTGGCCAGCCTGGAAACGGTCAGGACGCTGTTCGTCACGGTCGCGTCCGAGATCAGAACGCTTGACGAAGCCGGTGGCCCCGTCTTCGCCAACCTGCACTTCAAGGCCGCCATCGCGAACTTCAAGGATGGTTACGGTGACAACATCGTTCCGCTTGATTGAACTTCCGCCAGCTGCGCCTTCGGCCGAAGGTGCACCCTTTTCAAGCTGCTTCATGCCGAGCGAGATACGCTCCTTGTCGGTATCGACATCGAGAACCACGGCCTGAACCTCTTCACCCTTGCGGTGCAGTGCCAGCGCGTCTTCGCCCGAAATGCCCCACGCGATGTCGGACATGTGAACCATGCCGTCCACATCGCCATCGAGCCCGATAAACAGACCGAATTCGGTCGCATTCTTGACTTCGCCGGTGACGGTGGTGCCAACGGGGAACTTGTCTGCGAAATCTTCCCAAGGGTTACCCTGAGCCTGCTTGAGGCCCAGCGAAATCCGACGTTTTTCGGAATCGACTTCCAAGACCATCACATCGACTTCTTGCGAAGTGGATACGATCTTGCCGGGATGGACGTTTTTCTTGGTCCAGCTCATTTCGGATACGTGAACCAGGCCTTCGATGCCCGCTTCCAGTTCCACAAATGCGCCATATTCGGTGATGTTGGTGACAGTGCCCTTGAGCTTCATGTCGACCGGATATTTCGCTGCAACGCCATCCCAAGGATCGCTTTCCAGCTGCTTCATGCCCAGGCTGATGCGCTGCGTTTCGCTGTTGATGCGAACGATCTGCACCTTCACGGTCTGACCAATTTCGATCACTTCGCTCGGGTGATTGACGCGCTTATAGCTCATGTCGGTGACATGCAGCAGGCCGTCGATGCCGCCCAAATCAACGAACGCACCGTAATCGGTGATGTTCTTGACCAC
>JBBKWK010000330.1:0-31618 GCA_037968915.1 Pontixanthobacter sp. | reverse complement strand
AGGCCCGCGCTTGCCGCCCGTGAGACCGCGAGGCTGGTCGGAAGTGATACGGTAACGAGCGTCGTCCCTCCCGCCCGAACTACCTTCTCGACAATTTCATAAGAGCAACGCGCTGTAGAGAGAAAGAAACCGTCCGCCGCATCAATCCCATTTGCCATCATAGTCCCGATCAGCTTGTCAATTGCGTTGTGGCGACCGACATCTTCGCGCACTGCAAGGATCTGGCCTGAAATATCGCAGAACGCCGCCCCATGTGCCGCGCCAGTCCGTTGGTTGAGCACCTGATGATCGCGCAGGGACGAAATCGCTGAAAAGACTGCCGAAGTGCTGATCGAGGCATGGGGCTTTACGTTTGGCAAAGGCTTCGAAATTGCCTCGAGATTCTCGATCCCGCAGAGCCCACAGGAGGATTCCGCGACCCGTGTACGCACGCGTTCCCCCAGCTGCTCTATGCCCAAACCTTTAACCGATGTTCGGACGATGAACCCCAGTTCAACCTCAGCGACTGCTATGTCGGTGACATCGGAGGCGCTGCGAGCCAGTCCCTCTGTCAGCGCAAATCCACGCGCAAAATCCGCCAGATCGGACGGCGATGCCATCATTACAGCGTAGGACAGACCATTGAATTCAAGCGCGACAGGAACTTCCGGCACCCACTCGCGCGTCAAAACGCGCCGCGACCCGTCGCGCGCGATTTCGGTGGCCCTACCCGGCGTCGGAATGACCGGCTTCATCGGCATGGTTGAACTGCGTAGCGCGGGTTTGCGAAGGGGGCGGGCCTTGGTCGGACAGCTTCTTCAAGGCCGCCCTCGCCTGATTGGTAAAGCCGGAATCACTCTGATCCAACAATTCAAACGCGGCGGCCTTCATGCGCGGATCCCAAAAACTTGAGATATGGTCAGCGGTGGCGTCGATCGCGGCGGCGTGCCCGATCGCCTCGAAATTGCGCGCAATCTGGTTGGCCATACGCACGGTGGATTTCGCGATGCCGCTCATTCGGCCGGCTCCGCGACAATCCGGCGCGAGCGTTCGGACAATTCGGTGTAATCTTCTTGCCAGTCGGTCGGGCCGTTTGACGGCATGATCTGCACTGCCGTAACCTTGTATTCCGGGCAATTCGTCGCCCAGTCGGAAAATTCTGTAGTCACCACATTAGCCTGCGTCGCGGGATGATGGAACGTCGTATAGACCACCCCAGGCGCGACCCGGTCGGTCACTTTAACTCGCAGTGTGGTTTCGCCTGTCCGGCTGGTAAGCCGCGTCCAGTCGCCATCGTTCAACCCGCGATTTTCCGCATCAGTCGGATGCATTTCGAGCAGGTCTTCCGGATGCCATGCGGTGTTGGCAGTGCGCCGTGTCTGCGCTCCAACATTATATTGGCTCAGAATTCGTCCGGTGGTCAGCAACAGCGGAAAGCGCGGGCCGGTCTTCTCGTCGGTGGGCACATAATCGGTCACCACGAACTTGCCCTTACCGCGGACAAATCCGTCCACATGCATTACCGGCGAGCCGTCGGGAAATTGCTCGTTCACCGGCCATTGCAGCGATCCGCTTTCTTCGAGGCGCTGCCACGATACACCGGCAAAGCTGGGCGTAAGGCGGGCTATTTCCTCGAGCACTTGCGAGGGATGGGTGTAGCTCCAGCCCGCGCCAAGGGCATTGGCGAGCAGCTGGGTGACTTCCCAATCCTCGTAACCATTCGAAGGTTCCATCACCTTGCGAACCGGCTGGATGCGGCGCTCCGCATTGGTGAAGGTTCCGTTCTTTTCCAGGAACGTAGAACCCGGCAGGAAAACATGCGCGTAATTGGCGGTTTCGTTCAGGAAAAGATCGTGAACGATGACCAGATCCATCGCCGAAAGACCTTCCGCTACGTGCTTGGTATTGGGATCAGATTGGAGGATGTCCTCACCCTGGATGTAAATCGCGCGGAAGGTTCCATCAACGGCTGCATCGAGCATATTGTTGATCCTGAGGCCCGGTTCAGGATCGAGCTCGACGCCCCAGTCGGCTTCGAACAGCGCGCGGGTATCAGCGTCGGAAATATGGCGGTAGCCGGGCAGTTCGTGGGGGAAACTGCCCATGTCGCAGGCACCTTGCACGTTATTCTGTCCGCGTAGCGGGTTCACGCCCACACCTGGCCGGCCGATATTGCCAGTGACCATCGCGAGATTGGCGATCGCCATTACGGTGGAGGATCCCTGGCTGTGTTCAGTCACACCAAGGCCGTAATAGATCGCACCATTGCCGCCGGTCGCAAACAGGCGTGCTGCAGCGCGCAGTTCAGCGGCGGGTACGCGGGTCACGGGTTCCAGCGCCTCGGGCGCGTGGCGATCGTCTGATACGAACCCGGCCCAGTCCTGATATTCGTCCCAATCGCACCGTGCGTGAATGAAATCCTCATCGGCCAGCCCTTCGGTTACGATGACGTGCGCCATTGCGGTGAGCACGGCTACATTGGTGCCAGGCTGCAACGGCAGGTGATGCGCGGCCTCGACATGGGGCGACTTGACGAGATCGATGCGGCGCGGATCAATCACGATCAGCTTTGCCCCGCCGCCCTTCCTGTCTGCCCGCAACCGCCGTTTCATCCGGCTGGCGAAAACTGGATGGCCATCGGTTGGATTTGCCCCGATCACCAGAATGACATCGGTATGTTCAACGCTGTCAAAATCCTGCGTTCCTGCGCTGGTGCCGAACGTCGTTTTGAGGCCGTATCCGGTCGGCGAATGGCAGACCCGCGCGCAGGTATCGACATTGTTGGTGCCAAAGCCTGCTCGGACAAGCTTTTGAACAAGGTAGGTTTCTTCGTTGGTGCAGCGGCTGGAAGTGATCCCGCCCAATGCCTGCGCGCCGTGTTCCGCCTTGATCGCTTGCAGGCGCGTCGCAGTGAAGGAAATCGCTTCTTCCCAACCGACTTCGCGCCATGGCTGGTCGATGCTGTCGCGGATCATCGGATTGATAATCCGGTCCTGATGGTTGGCATAGCCCCAGGCGAAGCGTCCCTTCACACAGCTATGTCCGCGGTTGGCCTTACCATCTTTCCACGGCACCATCCGCACAAGCTGCTCACCGCGCATTTCTGCGCGAAAGGTGCAACCGACGCCGCAATAGGCGCAAGTGGTAACGACACTGCGCTCCGGCTTGCCAATTGCCTTGACCGACTTTTCCTGCAGGGTGGCTGTGGGGCAAGCCTGGACACAGGCACCGCAACTGACACATTCGCTCGACATGAAGTCATCTTGCGCCGTGCCCGCACTGATCTTGGAAGCAAACCCTCGCCCGTCCATCGTCAGCGCAAATGTACCCTGAACCTCGTCGCACGCCCGCACGCAGCGTGAACAGGCGATACATTTGGAAGGGTCGAAATCGAAATAGGGATTGGAATGGTCGGTCGCCTCGCCAAGATGGTTGGCGCCATCGTAGCCATATCGCACGTCTCGCAGACCGACCGCAGCAGCCTCGTCCTGCAATTCACAATCATTGTTCGCGCTGCACGTCAGGCAATCGAGCGGATGGTCCGAAATATAGAGTTCCATCACCCCCCGTCGGAGCTTTTCCAAACGGGGCGTCTGGGTGTGTACCGCCATTCCCTCGGCGACCGGCGTGGTGCAACTGGCGGGGGTCCCGCGTGCGCCATCTATTTCGACCAGGCACAGGCGGCATGATCCGAATGCTTCAACATTATCGGTTGCGCAAAGCTTGGGGATCGAACCACCGGCTTCCGCCGCCGCGCGCATGACGCTGGTTCCGGCGAGCACCGTCACCTTGCGCCCATCAATGGTCAGCGTGACGTTCTGTTCGGATCGGCTGGCTGGCGTTCCGAAATCTGGCTGACGCTCATAGGCCATGACGCTTCTCCATCGCCGCCAAGTCGGCGGGCGTGTTGATATTAGCAGGTTTGTGGTCCGATATCACTTCGCGCGCTTTAATTGCCCGTGCAAAGGACAGCATCGAGTGGCGGCCGCCGCCCAAAAGGATGCGCTTGGCTTCCTCGCAGGCCGCGACGGGCCAATGCCCGATCACCGGTTGGCTCAAAACAAAGGCAGGGGCGGGCGAGAGTTGCTCCGCCAGATCAGCGGGCAAATCTGCGCTATCGACACCGCAAGTGAGCACCGATGCAAACCCGTTATCGCGCGCATGACGCAGACCGCCAGCGATGCCTCCCAGCGGCCCACAACCGGCACGCGGCCAGTCGGGGATTGTCGCGAATGGCCCGACAAAGTGGCCGGCGACGACCACTGCGTCACACCAGCCGGATAATGCGTTGACCGCCAATTCCAGCAGGCTGTGCCCGCCGATCTCGGCAAGCGCCTTGTCGCTGCCGAAACGTGAGGATTGCCCTCCTGCCAGAACCACGCCGAGAATCATCCGCCGAAATCCTCCGGCCAGTGCTTTAACGCACTCATCACCGGATAGGGCGTGAACCCGCCGAGCGCGCAGAGGGAGCCGAACTTCATGGTTTCACACAAATCTTCCAGCAATTGTATTTCATCTGCCCGGCTGCGCGCGTCCTTGGGCGCATTGTGCATTTGCGGAGCGATTTCGATCCTGTCCGGCTGGCGTCCGCCGTCTGTCCCCTTGGCCCGAATACGGTCAACGATTTCGACACCTCGAACCGCGCCAATCCGGCAGGGAGTGCATTTTCCGCAGCTTTCCGCTGCGCAGAATTCCATCGCGAAGCGCGCCATCGCGCCCATGTCCGCAGTGTCGTCAAATACCACGATACCGCCATGACCAATCAACGCATTGGCTGCTGCATAGGCCTCATAATCGAACGGCATATCGAATTGGTCAGGATGAAGATAGGCACCGAGCGGTCCGCCGACCTGCACCGCCTTGACCAGGCGGCCCGAAGCGGTTCCGCCGCCAACATCATAGACCAGTTCGCGCAAGGTAATACCGAATGCGCATTCAAACAGGCCGCCGTGTTTGATGTTCCCGGCCAACTGGATTGGCATGGTGCCCTTGGACCGGTCAATGCCGAGCCCATCATAAAGCGCTGCGCCGCCTTCCGCGAGGATATGCGGTATTGCTGCAAGGGTCAGCACATTGTTGACCACCGTTGGGCAGCCGAACAGCCCCTCAATTGCAGGAAGGGGCGGCTTGGCGCGCACTTCGCCGCGCTTGCCTTCCAGTGAATTGAGTAGCGAGGTTTCTTCCCCGCAGACATAAGCGCCCGCACCGACGCGAACTTCCACCTCAAACGGAGCAACCAGTGCACCGCAGGCGCGGATGGCGTCTTGCAACTTGCGGATCGCATCGGGATATTCACTGCGGACATAGATATATCCCCTGTTCGCGCCGACTGCATGGCCCGCGATGGCCATACCCTCAACAAGACTGAACGGATCACCTTCCATCAGCATCCGGTCAGCGAACGTACCGCTGTCGCCTTCATCTGCATTGCAGACGATATATTTCTGCTCGCCTTGAGCACCCGCAACGGTTTGCCATTTGATGCCCGCGGGAAAGCCCGCCCCGCCGCGTCCGCGCAGGCCCGACTGGACAACTTCTTGAAGAACCTGGGCAGGCCCGATCACGCGCGCGCGCCGCATACCAGCCCATCCTCCGGTTGCCTCGTAGGCTTCAACGCTCAGTGGGCAGGTCTTGCCTGCACGCGCAAAAGTCAGTCGCTGTTGGCGCTTTATGAATGGGTGATCGGCAATCAGGCCGATGCCGATGTCACCGGCACCGCCCTCAATGATTTCCTGAACGCGGTCAGGCGTAACTGGCCCCCATCCTTTGCCGTCCACCTCGACCAATGGCTCCAGCCAGTGCATCCCCCAGCTGGATACACGCTCGACCTGACAGCCTGCTTTGACCAAAGCAGCAGCGACCTCATCGGCTCCGCAAGCGCGGGCCAACGCATCATCGGATACGCGGGCGGTGATGGCATCGCCGCTCATGAGTTTTCGATCAATTGTTTGAGTTTCGCTTCGTCGAGCCGGGCGACCAGCCGGTCTCCCACGCGGGCGCTCGGCCCTACGCTGCACAGACCCAGGCAGTAGACCGTCTTGATAAAAACCCGGTCGCCAGCAGCTTGGCTGGCCGCTTCCATTAGCGCTTCGACACCGCGCGCCTTGCACGCCTCAGCCCGGCAGATTTGCACTTCGGGACGAGTGTCGCGCTGCGATGTAAAGTCGTGATAAAAACTTACCACTCCATGTACTTCAGCACGGCTTAGATTGAGCACTGCGGCGATTGCAATTTCACACTCGGTATCGACACAGCCGAACTCGGCTTGCACCTCATGCAGAATTGGCAGCAGCGGGCCCTCACGATGGCGGTGGGCGGCGCAGATTTCTGCAAGTCGCGTGGTTTGGTTCATGCTCATGGGTGCCAATGCATCATGTCTCAAACCAGTCTAACATAATCCGCCACCGGTTGCATACGCGCTGAAACACTCAGGCCAGCCCCACGATCTGTCCCTGATCATCCAGCCCGATCTCGTACGCTGCAGGATTTTTGGGCAAGCCGGGCATAACCATGATATCGCCGCAAATTGCTATAACAAACCCCGCCCCTGCCGAAAGGCGAACTTCGCGTACTTCCAGTACGTGATCGGTCGGCGCGCCTGCCTTGGCCGGGTCGGTCGAAAAGCTATATTGCGTCTTGGCGATGCAGATCGGCAATTTGCCAAAACCCATCTCCTCATATTCCTTGAGACTGCGGGCAGCCGAGCTGACGATCACTACCTCATCTGCGCGATAAATCTCCCGGGCGATGGTTTCGATTTTCCCGGCTAGCGACATATTATCAGGATAGAGCAACTGAATGTCGGGCGAGCCGGCATCAAGCGTGGCCTTGACCGTTTCGGCCAGTTCGCGGGCACCCTCGCCGCCGGCTTCCCAGTGCCGGGCGATCGCGCAGGAAACGCCCTGTTCGGCGCATATGCGCTTGAGCGCTGCGACTTCTTCTTCGCTGTCCTTGGTGAAATGGTTGATCGCGATCACCGGCGTCACACCGAATTTCTTGAGATTTTCGATATGGCGCACAAGGTTGCAAGCACCTTTTTCCAAGGCGGCGACATCGGGTGCTCCCAAGTCGGCCTTGGCTACGCCGCCCTGCATCTTGAGCGCGCGGACCGTTGCCACCAGCACAACAGCATCAGGTCTCAGGCCGGATTGACGACACTTGATGTCGAGGAACTTTTCCGCGCCCAGATCTGCACCGAAGCCAGCCTCGGTCACCACCACATCAGCAAGCTTTAGGGCCGAACGTGTTGCCATCACCGAATTGCAGCCATGTGCAATATTGGCAAATGGGCCGCCGTGAATAAATGCAAGATTGTGCTCGATCGTCTGTACCAGATTGGGGGCCAACGCATCCTTGAGCAGCACCGCCATCGCTCCATCAGCGCCGAGATCACGTGCGGTCACTGGCTTTTTGTCATGAGTCCGCGCGACAATGATGTCACCCAGCCTGCGCTGCAAACACTTGAGGTCCGACGCGAGGCACAGGATCGCCATGATTTCCGAGGCGACAGTGATGTCGAAGCCAGATTCGCGCGGGACGCCATGTGCGGGCCCGCCGAGCCCCATCATGATGTTACGCAATGATCGGTCATTCATATCGACCACACGCCGCCAGACGATCCGGCGCGGATCGATATTGAGCTCGTTTCCCCATTGCAAATGGTTGTCGATCAGCGCGGCAAGGAGACTGTGCGCCGAAGTGATAGCATGGAAATCCCCATTAAAATGGAGGTTGATATCCTCCATCGGTACCACTTGCGAACGCCCTCCACCGGCCGCTCCGCCCTTCATCCCAAAACACGGTCCGAGCGAAGGTTCGCGAAGGCACACCATCGCGTTGACACCGATTACGTTGAGACCATCGCAAAGCCCGACGCTGGTGGTCGTTTTGCCCTCGCCCGCAGGAGTCGGAGTTATCGCGGTTACCAGCACTAATTTGCCAGACGGTCGGTCTTGAATCGAAGCAATATGCTCAAGACTCAACTTGGCCTTATAATGGCCAAATGGCACCAACGCTTTCGGAGCCAGGCCAAGCCGGCGTTTCGCCAGTGGTAAAATGTGCTCCATCTCTGCGGCACGGGCAATTTCAATATCGGGCGCACCGGGCGGCGGCAGATTGTCTTGCGGCATTGGCTAACGGGCGTTTCGCCCCTCCCTCGATGATACACGAGGAACTTGTGGTTGCCCCCCAATTGCAGATCAGGCGCCATTAGGGACAAAGGCGCTGTGAGACCAAACAGCAAGCCATCCTGCCGCAGAAACTAATCAACACTATCGCAGAATTTGATGGAGCGTGGTCATTCGTCACCCGTACGCAGCGATTCCAGCAACCAGGGGAGCTTTTCGATCAGAAACGGGAATACTTCCTCGTTCAGCAGGGCGCGGCATTCATCGGCAATCACACGCGGAGTTAGACCCATCATCCCTTGACGTGCGATCAAGGTCATCCGGCGGCCGAAGCTGCCACGATTGATTGGCTTGACGATCAAATCGTCAATAACTTCCGGGTTCTGAAACAGACACAAAGGCGTGGTAATGCCCCAGCCCAAACCAAAGGCGACTGCCCGCGCATGGCCGATCACTGAATCGAATTCGATTTCGGTCGGGAATTTCAGCTGCAAGCGGTTCAGTTGGGCCTCTGTTTGCCTGCCAACAGATGATCGGAGCGAAAAACGGATCAACTGACTTTGTTCCAGATGCGGCCCCAGCTCCGTTTCGAAAGCGAAATTTCTCGGAAAGATTAATACGTAGGGTTCGGTCATGATCAGATGGCGTTCCACATCGATCATATCCGAGACGTTGCTTTCCTCTGTAATCATCAAGTCCGCGGCATGGGCGGCGAATTTCGCTCTCTGTTCTGGCAGCAGTCCGTTCGATATGCGCCATGTCCGCGCCATATCCTTGCGGCGTCGATAGAGCCTGGGGCCGATCACATTAGCGAGGCTTTCAGGCATTGCGATGGACAGGCTTGCCAATTCGCTGCGGTCAACCTCTGACGATTCCAGATAGGCTTGCTGAACATCCCTAAGAATCGACTTCCCGTGATGATACAGAACTTGCCCTGCGTTGGTCAGAACGATCGGGCGCACACTTCGGTCAAATAATTGCCGCCCCACCGCCTCCTCTAGCCCGGCGATCGTCTGCGAAACTCCCGATTGCGTGATGCCCAGCATTTCCGCGCCCGCAGTCATCCCACCCTGCTCCGCAGTGGCGATAAAGACCTGCAAAGCGCGAAATTCGAATCCACCCAGTTGATTGTTGTGCTTCATCGAGTCCATCCTGATTATGCCAAGTACGCAAAGCCGAGTCTTGATCTATCCGCAAGGCTGGTCGGCAAAAAGCGCTCCAATGTCTTCTATCAGAATTCTTAATGCTGCACGAGAAAGAAGGACACCGGGATTTTGTTTGTGCAAATTGCGACAGGTTCATTGCGAAGACTGGAAAATTCTTCCAGAGATACCGCCTCGGTTGCCACTTAAGCCAACAGGTGTACGGCAACCTCAGCGCATTTCGTCCTTCTGGTGGGTTTCTAAGACCCGGAGGGGCCATGCAGGCACATAAGTGCCGCACGAATAAATTGGGGAGGCAGAACATGAAAAGATTTCTAGCAAGCGCATCGACGATCGCCGTCGTGGCCGTATTTTCAGCCCCGGCAGTTGCTCAGGTTCAGGAAATTGTCGTTACTGCTACCAAGCGCAGTGAGAATGCGCAGGATATTCCAGTGTCTGTGCAGGCGTTGGGAACCGAAGCTTTGGACGATCTCGGGGTTGACCAGTTTACCGACTATCTGGCGCAATTACCCAGCGTAAAAGCGGGTGGTTCAGGTCCGGGGCAATCGACCATTTACATTCGCGGCGTGGCATCCACCACGCCCAATTTGACCATCGCCGGAGTGGCGGGGCTTGCGCCCAACGTGGCGCTATACCTGGATGAGCAGCCGTTGAGCCAGCCGGGTCGCAACCTTGATGTTTATGCCGTCGACCTTGAACGTATCGAGGTCCTGGCCGGACCGCAGGGTACATTGTTCGGGGCCAGCGCGCAGGCTGGTACCGTTCGTTTGATTACCAACAAACCCAAGATTGGTGAATTTCAAGCGTTTGCCAATGGCGGCTTTGCCTTCACCAAAGGCGGCGACCCGAGCTTGAAGATGGAGGGCGGTCTTAACCTCCCCATCGGCGGGGCAGCCGCGATCCGCATCGTTGGCTATCATGATACCAAGGGCGGTTACATCGACAATATCGCTGGCACCCGTGATCTCAGTTCTTCGGGCCGGTTCCGCCCTGTCGGTACGGTTCGCCCCAACGGGGTTCCGGTCGAACCTTTCCGCGCCGGTTTTCAAGCATCGCAGGACCTTTCTGCCGTAACTTTCCTGAAAGCCGACAATTCTGCGCTGGTGGAGGATAATTTCAATGACACCAGCTACACCGGGTTTCGCGCCAGCGGCCGGGTAGAACTGGGAAGCATTATTGCGACAGTCGGCTATGCCCGCCAGTGGATCGATTCCGAAGGCGTGTTCTTCGATGACCCTTCGCTTGGCGACTACAAGACCCAGCGCTTCGAAAAAGAAGAGCTGGATGATGATTTCGAGAATTTCAATTGGACACTGGAAGCCCGTCTGGGGGCGTTGGAACTGCTGTATACCGGGGCATACACCACGCGCGATGCAAAACAGCGGATCGATTACACCGATTATCTGTTCGCGGCCCAGTATTTGCCATATTATCTGTGCGATTCCACGGTCAGCTATCCATCCTATAATGCTTCATACGGCGGCACAGCAAATGTTCCGCTCGGGACCTGCCAAGCGCCCAACCTTTATGTGGATTCGCTGTCTAAAACCAAAGTCCAGACGCATGAATTCCGCGTCAACACCCCGCGCGAGGAACGCATCAGGGCCACAGTCGGTGGCTTTTGGTCCGACCTGGAACTGCGCGAACGCAACAATTTCAATTATCCCAACAATGTATTTGCCAATGTCTTCGGTTCTGGTGGAGGCTTTTCACCGAACTTCCCGTTCACGACCGGCTATGTATCCGAACCGGGACCGTTCGCGAGTGAAACTATTTTCCGCAATGATGTTCGCCGGACCGACAAGCAATATGGCGTCTTTGGCGAAGCAAGCTTCGACATTGTCCCGGATAAGCTGACGCTGACCGGCGGGGCGCGTTATTATAACGTGGAGGTCGATTTTGAAGGCAGTGCCAATGCGTCGTTCTGCAACAGCTTTCAGCCGGATGTGAATGCCTTCGGCACCGACATCTCGGATCTGTATGATGGCGACGGCAGCTTGCGTTTCAACGGTACTTGCTCACCGGCACGGCATATTCGCTATACCCTTGGCGGCAACGTCAACAGTATCGCCGATATTCAGGCAATTGACCCGGCATTGAGCCTTAGCCAGGCCACGGGTATCTTCAACGCCCTCAGCGCCCCGGACAAAGCAAAGACCGATGGTTTCATCTTCAAGGGTAGCCTCAGTTTCACACCCAACAAGGATATGCTGTTCTTCGTCACCTATTCCCAGGGATTCCGGCCCGGCCTTCTCAACCGGCCTGGCGGCAGAACCAATGCTGCGGGCTCCTTCACCGTACCATTCGAAGTCGATACCGATGCGGTGACCAACTATGAATTTGGCTGGAAAACCAATCTGGCCGACAACCAGTTGCAGTTCAACGGAAGCGCGTTCTACGTTGATATTAAACGGCTGCAGACAACGATCTTTGATCCCAACATCACCAATCTGTTCTTCTCCGCAAATGCGGCGGATGCCAGGGTTCTTGGTATTGAATCGGATTTCATTATTGCACCTCGCTCGCTTCAAGGGCTGACACTCACTGGCGCAATGTCCATTCTTGACGCGAAGATCAAAACTGTTTTGATCCCGACTGGTGACGTGACCCAAGGGGCAGATTTGGCATTCGCGCCTAGCTTTCAAGGCAACCTCAGGGCACGGTATGAATGGGCGATCAATAGCAATATTGACGCGCATATCATGCCGCAGCTCGTTTATACCGGCTCTTCGCGCAGCGACATAATTGATGTCACTGCGGCCAAGATCGACAGCTGGACCAGCGTTGGTATCTCAGCTGGATTGAAGGGCGAACATTGGAATGCGGCGCTTTATGCCGACAATCTGAACAACTCCCATGGTCCGATCACGGCAACCGCGCTATTCGGCCCGATCCAGACCACGCCTCTGCGGCCACGCACCATCGGGCTCAGGGTTGGTTTCAAATACTGAGGCACGCCAGCAACCGGTTTGCGCCCGTACAAATAGCAATATAGCTTGGACGCCCCGTTCTATTCGGGGCGTCCCTATTTTGCAGGAGAAATTAATGTCAAGCCGCGTCGATGATCATGAGGTCATACTGCGCGACGTCCAGAAGCTGATTCAGCAGGGCGAATTTACCAGCGCTGAAGCGCTCGCGAATACTATCCTTTCCGGCGCCCCCAAATCGCGTGATGCCCTATATATGAAGGCCGTCTGTGCCCGGTATCTATCGCAGCCGAAGCAGGCGCTTGAAATTCTGTCCAAATTGCGCACCATCGACCCAGAATATGGCCGGGCACATCAGGAAGAAGGCCATCTCCACATGCAGAATGGCCAGCCGCAACCGGCGCTGATGGCATATCGGCGGGCCTGCCATTTCAATCCCGCGCTAATCGCAAGTTGGCAGCGGCAGGTGGAAATTTTTGGCAAGATGGGCAACCATCAGGAAGCAGAACGCGCAGCAGGGCAGGTTAATTGGCTCCAGGGGCTGCCGCGCGAAATACTGGCGGCCATGAACCATATTCATGAGGGCCGATTATTTAAGGCCGAAGAGATCTGCCGCGCTTTCTTGCAGCAAAACCCGAAACATGTCGATGCGATGCGGATGCTGGCCGATGTCGGCGCGCGGCTGAACATCCATGAGGACGCCGCATTTCTTCTGGAGAGCGCGGTAGTATTCGAACCGGATAATGATCAGGCGCGGCTCGACTATATCCAGATACTGCGCAAACAGCAGCGCTATGAAGCGTCGCTGGAACAGGCGCAGACGCTGTACAATCGCAACCCCACCGAACCGTTGTTTCAGTCGAATTTGGCTATCGATTGTATGCACAATAACCAGTTTGAGCAGGCATTTGATCTATTCGACAAAGTTCTCGAAGAAATGCCCCGCGATCCTGCAACGCTGACATCGCGCGGCCATGCGCTCAAGACCTTTGGCCGGCACGAAGACGCGGTTGAATCCTATCGCCGGGCCTATCGTTCCATGCCCGACCATGGCGATGCCTGGTTCGGTCTCGCCAACCTCAAAACTTATCGCTTTACCGATGACGAAGTCGCCTTGATGCGCGCCGAGGATGTGGCAGATCGATTGAGCTATAATGCCCGGGTACAGATCTGCTTCTCACTCGCCAAGGCATTGGAGGACCGCGGAGAATATGAGGAAGCCTTCGATTATTACAATCGCGGCAACGAATTGAAATGCGTCCAGTCGCGCTATGATGCGGACCAGATGACCGAAGAACTAGCAGCCACGGCACAAATTTGTACGTCCGACCTGTTCGACCGGCAAAGCGGCAAAGGCCACCCTGCCCCGGATCCAATTTTCATCGTCGGTCTTCCACGAGCCGGTTCAACGCTGCTCGAACAAATTGTCGCCAGTCACAGCCAGGTCGATGGAACGCTGGAGCTGCCGAATATTCTTGCGCTTGCGCATAAACTACGGCGGCGCAAGCAGGTGAGCGACGAATTGCCGTATCCGCAAGTGCTGGAAGAGCTTACCGCCGAACAATTACAGGCATTCGGCCAAAAATTCATCGAAGACACCCGTATCCACCGGCAAGGCGCACCGTTCTTCATCGACAAGATGCCGAACAATTTCCGCCATATCGGCCTGATCAAACTGATTCTGCCGAATGCGAAAATAATCGATGCCCGCCGCGAGCCAATGGCGTGCTGCTTTTCAGGCTTCAAACAACTGTTTGCCGAAGGGCAGGAGTTCACTTACGGTCTGGAACAGGTTGGGCGCTATTATCACGATTACGTCCATCTAATGCGGCACTGGCACAACGTGCTGCCAGGCCAAATCCTGCATGTTCAGTACGAGGATGTGGTGCAAGACACCGAAGCGCAAGTGCGCCGTATTCTCGACTATCTCGAACTGCCTTTCGAAAAATCATGTGTGGAGCCGCACAAGACAAAGCGTGTTGTACGCACTGCCAGTTCAGAGCAGGTGCGCCAGCCAATCAATACCAAGGGTCTTGAGGCATGGTCGCCGTTTGAACCGTGGCTCGATCCATTGAAGCTTGCGCTAAGCGACGTGCGTGAGAATTATCGTCAATGAGGCCGGAAGAACAAAAACAGGGATTGGCAAGATGACCACACAAGACAAGCCGAAGATCGCGCCACCGCTGCTGGAGCTTCATGTAGAACGCGCGGCCTCGGGGTTCTACAAGGGTTTCAACGTCTTCGTCACCGTTCCCTCAAAAATCATCATCAGCACGCTGATCGTCTGGGCAATCGCTTTCCCCAGCATGGCCGGGCATGCGATGTCGATCGCCAATGACACGATCATCCACATGTTCGCTTGGTGGTATGTGTATCTGGTCGGGGTGTTTCTGGTGACCAGTGTCGTGCTCGCTGTGGTCCCCCGCTTTGGCAGGTTGAAGATCGGTCTGCCGGATGACGAGCCGGAATTCTCCCGTTTTTCATGGTTCGCGATGATGTTCGGGGCTGGTCTCGGCATCGGCATGCTGACCTATTCGACCGGCGAGCCATTGTCGCATTTTGCCAATAACCCCGAAATCATATCCGGTGCAGCGCAGTCCCTTTCGGCCAGTGCGGTGCGTTCCGCATATCTCTATTCTTTCCTTCACTGGGGCTTCAGCGCTTGGGCTATTTACGCCGTGGTCGGGCTTTCGGTTGGCTACGTCTGCTACCGCCGCGGTCTACCCCTTACCATCCGATCGGGTCTGGCGCCGCTGTTCGGGCGCGCGTTATCCGGCTGGCTGGGGCATGTGGTGGATATTGTTGCGGTTGTGGCCACCGTACTCGGGATTGCAGTGACACTGGGTCTCGGCGTCAACCAGTTTGTTGCTGGCATTTACCGGGTTGCGGGCGGTGACTGGTTGCTTGGTGCGAGCGGGACCGCTTCCGCAGCGGCGATCATCATTTCGCTGGTAATCATCGTTGGTATCTCCACGATGTCGGCCATTTCTGGTGTCGGCAAGGGTATCAAATGGCTCTCGAACCTCAATCTTGGTCTGTCGTTTATACTGTTCGCTGGTTTTCTGGTTGCTGGATCCGCCCTGTTTGCTTCGCGAGTTTTCGCGGTCGGAATTTTCGATCTACTCGCCAATCTACCGCGCCTGTCACTGACGCTACTATCACCGGACGGCACTGAAACGGGTAATGCCATGGCGCAATGGCAGCTCGACTGGACTGTCTTCTATTGGGCTTGGTGGATTGCCTTCGCCCCGTTTGTGGGGATGTTTATCGCACGGATATCGCGTGGCCGGACGGTTCGCGAATTTATCCTCGGCGTTGTCCTCGCGCCGTCGCTGATGTGTTTTGTCTGGATTGCACTGATTGGCGGTACGGCGATGGATCTCGAATTGCGCGGTATTGCAGATGGAACCATCCTCGATGCTGTCCTGTCCGATCAGCTTTACGCTACGATCGCAGTCTTGATGAGCCCCGTCTTCGCCAATATCTTCTCGGTACTCGTCGTACTGTTGCTGCTGACCTATGTGATCACCAGCGCCGACAGTGCGATCTTAGTGGTGAATACCATCAACGCCGCCGGCGAGAGTGATGCAGAATATCGGCATCATATCATATTCTGGGGCGTTGCCATCGCCCTAGTGGTCGGTAGCCTGCTGATCGTGGGCGGAATGGACGCAATCCGTACCGCGATGATTATAGGCGCATTGCCGTTCAGTCTGGTCTGCGCCCTGCTGATGATCTCCATCTTCAAGGCAATCTGGCGGGACAGCATGCGCGAAACGCAGGGCGTCGTCTCGACGACACCGCTGCCTTTGGTCCAATAGGGCATCACGTCTCGGTCGGAGGCCCAGTGCTTAGTAGATCGATTAGCTAATGTTCGAATCCTCGAAGCTGCCTTTTCGGTCCTCCATGAACTTCACCAGGCGCGCATCGATTTCAGGATCAAGCGCGGGCGGGATGTAGTTTGCCAGCATCTGCTTGTAGAGTTTTTCGGCACGCTCCTCAGCGGTCAGCGAACCGTCCTCGGCCCATTGTTCGTAGCTGTTATTGTCTGCGATTGTCGAACGATAGAAGGCCGATTTGAAATTGGCCTGCGTATGCGCGCAACCGAGGAAGTGCTGCCCGGGACCAACCTCGCGCAAAGCATCCATCGCTTGGCCGTTTTCGGTCATGTCGACGCCCTTGCCATAGATCGCCAGCATTGCCGCCTGATCGGCATCCATGACAAATTTCTCATAGCCCATGGCAAGCCCGCCTTCGAGCCAGCCGGCGGTATGGAGCATGAAATTCACCCCGGCCAGCAGGCCTTGCTGCAAGGTATTTGCTGCCTCGTAAGCCGCCTGTGCATCGGGCACTTTCGATGCGGTGAAGCCGCCCGCGCTGCGGAACGGCACGCCCAAACGGCGAGCAAGCGCCGCCCCTACGTTGATAACCAGCGAGGCCTCCGGCGAACCAAATGTTGGCGCGCCCGATTGCATCGACATCGATGACACGAAATTGCCGTAGATTACAGGCGCACCCGGCCGGACCAGCTGAGCCAGCGCCATACCCATCATACCCTCGGCAAGGCTCTGCGCAGCAACCGCCGCCACCGTAACCGGCGACATCGCACCTGCGACAATGAATGGGCTGACCATCACCGCCTGATTATGCCGGGCATAGACCTTGAGCGAACCGAGCATAGTGTTGTCAAATGTCATTGGCGAGTTTGCATTGATGAGGTTTACCAGCACGCAATTCTGATCGACGAAATCGTCTCCGAAGACAATCTTGGCCATTGCGACCGAGTCTTCCGCCCGATCCGGGTGCGTGACCGAACCCATGAATGCCTTGTCGCTGTATTTGATATGGCTGTAGATCATGTCGAAATGGCGCTTGTTTACCGGCAGATCGACCGGTTCACAGATCGTACCACCCGAATGGTGGATACTGTCAGCAAGATAAGCAAGCTTCACAAAATTCCGGAAGTCTTCAATGGTCGCATAGCGGCGGCCCTCCGACCTGCTGTAAACGAATGGCGATCCGTAGGCCGGAACGAGAACGGTGTTGTTTCCCCCGATCTCCACATTATTCGCCGGATTCCGGGCGAACTGGGTAAATTGCCTTGGTGCTGTCTTCTGAATAATCTCCCGGCACATTCCGCGCGGGAAGCGGACGCGCTCACCATCAGCGGTTGCGCCCGCCGCCACAAAGATCGCGATCGCTTCGGGATCTTCCTTGATATCGATGCCGATTTCTTCGAGGATCGTCTCCGCATTTGCCTCGATGATCGAAAGATCCGCGTCGCCTAGCACCTCGTAAGGGGGGATATTGCGCTTGATATAGGGCTCGCGCTCCGGTTTCTCAGCTGCCGTGGCTTCCGCGCGGCCGCGCCGCCCACCTGTCCTGCCTGATCTCGCCATTACTTATGTCCTTCCTAAGCTGTCTGTCCGCGTTGTCGCCGGCGGCGACCCCGCTGGTGTTTGCCATCATCGCTGGTGGCGGGCGCGCCGGGAAACGACATCGCCTCGATGAAATATTCTTGAAATTTTGGCTCGGTGGCGGTTTCCACCTTTTCGATATGTTTGACCGCTTCCACAATCTTGCGTTTTTCCCCGCGATTGAACAGTGCCATCGCCGCACCCATTCCAGCAGCATTGCCGATCGAACGGATTCGCTCACAGCTGGCCCCGGGAATGATCCCGATCTGCTCGACATATTCCGAATCTAGATGGTTGCCGAATGCGCCCGCAAGCAACACCTCGTCGAGGTTTTCACAACCGAGATGGTCGGTCAACAACCGGACGCCGGCCGCCAATGCAGCCTTGGCCAGTTGGACAGCGCGAATGTCGGTTTGCTTGATGAATATCGGATTGTCCGGCCGGTCGAACAGAACAAATTTCCAGCTATTGCCGTCCTGAACGAAGCGGTTTGGCGCGGCCTCTGGCCGGAACAGCCCGCCCCGGTCAATGAAGCCGGCCTTTGCGAGTTCGACCATGACTTCAAAGATGCCCGAACCGCAAATCCCGGTGATGCGGTGCTCCGCATGATTGTCGCTGCTGTCGCTGAGCCAATCATCATGTCCGATGATCTTGATTTGCGCCGAGCCGGTTGAAGGGTCGATCCGGACCCGCTCGATCGCGCCGTGGCTCGCTCGCACCCCTGCGCTGATCTCCGCGCCTTCAAACGCGGGACCGGTTGGCGAGGAGGCGGCAGCGACCCGGCCGTTATGACTTAAGACGATTTCGGCATTGGTACCGATATCAACCAGCAACACGCTGCGCCCCTCCATTGCATCCATCTGCGTGAGGTAGGCACCGGTCGTGTCGGCCCCTACATGCCCCCCGATGAGGGGCAACATGGTCACCCGGGCGCTTTCCGAAAGACCAAGATCGAGCAGCCGTGCGGGGACTTCAAACATATCCTTCACTGCCAGGGTGAACGGCGCCTGCCCCAACTCTACCGGTGATATGCCGAGAAACAGATGGTGCATGATCGGGTTGCCCACGACCACCAGTTCGAGGATCTGGTTCTGCCCGAGACCAAGCGCGGCGCGCGCCTCCTCCAGCATTTTCGCTACCTGTCCGCGCACCGCCTGGGTAAGCTTTTCTTCGCCGCCCTTATTGAGCATGATATAGGAAACCCGGCTCATCAGGTCTTCGCCGAAGCGGATTTGCGGGTTCATGGCCGATGTTTCGTGAACCAGCACCCCTAGTGATAGGTCATAGACATATAGCGCAATTGAGGTCGAACCGATATCGATCGCTGCGCCGAAAACATTGAACGGCGACGGCGGCCAGACATCGATAATCTGGGTGTCATCGCGCACCACAACGATAATCCGGCGATCGTTCTTTGCCAAAATTGGCTGAAGTTTGACCAAAGTACGGTGCCGCGGTGCCGTTTCCAGCCCGAAAGCGCGCAAGGCGCTCACCAGCGCTTCGGCGTCGCTTGGATTATCATCGAGATCCTGCTGCGGTAATTCCAGCATATAGAGCTTCACTGCCGGGTCGAGATCTCTCAGGAATTTGACGCTAGCCTTGGAAATGCTGGTTTGGTGTTCGCGTACATCGTCCGGCACTTCGACCACGACGTCGCCCTTCACCAACGCCCGGCATGCCAGACGTCTCCCCTCGGGAAGGAGGCCGCGCTCGATTGCCCTCAGTTCACTCTCGGTTAGGGGCGAAAGCGAGGCCGCCGAGACGTTGACGCCATATTTCGGATGGTCGCCGGGCTCGACCTCGATCTGGCAGCGCTTGCACATCCCCTTGCCGCCGCAAATCGACTGCATATCGACACCGGCTGCCAATGCGACATCATACACCGACTGATCGCCGGCTGCGGTGGCGCGAATGCCCGAAGGCGTGAAGATGACCTTGTGTTGCATCACATCTTTGCCTCAGCAGCCCCCATCCGGCTGGCCCGGCCATTGCGGCAAACCGTCCGAAATTGTGTAATATGCGCCCTTCTCTGCGGTGAAAATATGCCCCTGCGCCTCGATTCCGTCAGTATTATCGAGTGCCCCTGCAGCGACGCTCATCGTCGGCTTATCGGGTTGTTGCCAGAACAGCAGACTGCCGCAGCGCTGGCAAAATCCCTGTTGTGATGCTCCCGAATGAGCGGCCCACCGCACTTCGCCTGAAATTTCAATTCGTTCGCGCTCGGTCCGGCAGGCGGCCATGTAATGGCCAGTCGCCCGTCGGCACTGGCGGCAGTGGCAATACCAGATGTCGCGCAGAGCGGCAGCGCGGAAAGTGAGCGATCCGCACTGACATTGCCCGGTATGGATCTCACTCACGGCGACCGCGGCCTCCCCTCCGGCCGCGGCGGCCTTCTCCTCCGCCAGCGCCATCTGCCGCCGGCTCACGAAATGACCTAATCCAGTTGGTGCAATTCGGGTCCACACCGTTGAGAACATCAGCCGCCTTGATGGCCGGCACCAAGCCTGCATGCAATGGATTGAGGATCGCGCTGGTCATCCCTGCGCATTGCATCATCGGCAGGAAAGCATTGTTGATTGCGTGGCGATTGGGCAGTCCGAAGCCGATGTTGGAAGCCCCGCAGGTCGTATTGACCCCCAATTCCTCACGCAAACGGCGCACCAAATGGATAACGTCCCTGCCAGCCCGGTTGATTGCACCAATTGGCATAACCAGAGGATCGACCACTACATTTTCCGGCTTGATGCCGTAATCCTGCGCGCGCCGGACAATCAGCTTGGCAATCTCGAACCGCTCGTCAGGGTCTTCAGAAATTCCGGTTTCGTCATTGGAAATTGCCACCACGGCCGCATCATATTTTTTCACGAGCGGCAGGACACGCTCCATTACCTCTTCTTCGGCGGTAGTAGAATTTACCAGCGCCCGCCCCTGATAGACCGCCAGGCCAGCCTCCAAGGCCTCGATGATCGAGCTGTCGATAGCCAGTGGGACGTCAGTAATCGACTGAACAAGCTGCACCACTTCGGCGAGAATTCTCGGTTCGTCGGCCAACGGTATGCCGGCATTGACGTCGAGCATCTGCGCACCCGCAGCGACCTGTGCCAATGCATCAGCCTGGACCCGCGAATAATCGCCCGCTTTCATCTCCGCCGCGAGCAGCTTGCGGCCGGTAGGGTTGATCCTTTCACCAATCATCACGAAGGGCTCGTCGAAACCGATCACGACTTCTTTCGACGCTGAGCTCAATACAGTTCTTGTCATGTAGTCCTGATCCTTATCGTTTTGCCGCTTGGAATTGGTGTTCTAAACTTGCGTGGAGGGCATTGTCTGCGCTGCTTAGCGCCCAAGGTTTACGCGCGCCCAAAACACCGGAGCGTGTAACAATTTCGCCGACGAATTGTTCTTGTTTGTAGGCCATCAGGTGGATGCCGCTGACCCCCTCGATCTCGGCCAATTGCTGCATAAGTTCGACCGCAATGGCGCGGCCTTCTTCGCGCGGTTTTTCTGCCTGCTCGAGCCGGCGGACGATCGCGTCGGGAATGTGCACTCCCGGAATCGCACTGCGCAACCACATCGCTGTTTTGGCCGACGCAAGCACACCTACGCCCATCAGGACGTAGCAGCGTTCCGTCAAACCCATGTCGACGGCGCGGGCCATAAATTCGCGGGCCATGTCCACGTCAAAACAATATTGCGATTGGACAAACTCTGCACCAGCCGCGACTTTCTTGGCAAGCTGGTCCACCCGGTTGCCAATCGGCGGCGCAAACGGATTGATCGAAGTGCCCAGGAAAAGCCGCGGTGCATCGTCGATCGGACGCCCGCTCAGGAACCTGCTGTCGTCTCGCAGCGTGCGGATGGTCTGAAGCAGTGAAACCGAGTCCAAATCAAACACCGGCTTTGCTTCCGGATGGTCACCCACGCTGACATCGTCACCGCTGAGACACAACACTGAACACACGCCGAGCGCCGCTGAACCCAGGGCGTCACCTTGGATGGCGATGCGATTGCGGTCACGGCAGGACATCTGGATAATTGGCGAATAGCCGATCCGCGTCAGCAATGCGCAGACCGCCAGGCTCGACATGTGGCAGTTCGCGCCAGAACCGTCGGTTGCGTTTATCGCATCGACATGCCCGTCGAACATCCGCGCACGCCGCAACACCTCGTCAGGATCGGAGGAATCGGGCGGCGCAATCTCGGTAGTGACGGCGAAATGACCAGCCCGAAGCACACGTTCAAAGCGGCCATGCGATACGTGGCCTTCGCGCATCGGCAGGGGATCGCCTGGATTTGCGCCGAAGTCGTCAAATGCGAATTCTTCACTCATCGCGGGCGAGCCTGAGCCAGGACGAGTTGCCTTGCCTGCGCTGATCCACAGCAAATTGCAGTTCGCGGATCGCGGAATTACCTTCGCGCATTCGGCTGGCACCGTCCCATGCGGCGACCCAGACACAACGCATCTCGGGTTTCACTTCGCACATTCCGTTGTCTCTTACCCCGCCGCAGGGGCCGTTGCGGATCGACTTGGGGCAGTTCATCGGGCATGACATCCCAGTGCTCGACAGCACGCAATTGCCGCACATCTTGCAGTCGAAGAAGAGCCCCTTCCCCGCAGCTTCCAGCCGCGTGATCGGTCGATCCAGCTTTGTGCCGAACACCTTGGTCACCACCCGCAACAGGGAAATGATTGCCGGATTTATAACGCTGTAAAGCCGCTCCATTCCGCGTGAATGGCGTACTGACCACAAGCGGACGTTATACATGGCCAACCTTGGCTATTGCGGATTCAAGGTCTCCAAAACCGACCGGACGGTACACATAATTGAGGCCGATCAACTCTGCCGCCTCGCGCGCCTTGATTTGCAGCATCGGAGTGTCGGTCTGTGCCAGGTAAACCAGGTCTCGATAATTTCCGAAATATATGTCCCGTAGATGCGGGAGCCGGTCGAGCCCGAGCCCGGCATAAACCAGCCGATTAAAATGGCGGGCGAGATAGTCGGTTACAAAAAAGCTGCCGATCTCTGCCTCGACAATATCCTCGAACAGCGGAGTTGTGGCGAAGAATTCGTAGCAATGGGCATGCGGCAAGCGCTGTGCATCATATTTTTCGAGCACCCGATCAAGCGCCCCACCAGTCCCGCAGTCTCCGTATCCGATCAGCACGCGGTCGAATTTATCCCGGTGTTCAGCAAGATAGGCATCAACGCGCGGTGCGATCTCTGCAGGGCGGTTGTGGAGTTCGGCCGGCAGGCAATGAAGGGCCAGTTCCGAATCGGAAATGCCGAGCTGCTTGCGCAATTGGACGATCTCTCCCCCCAATGCGCCGCAGGCGAGGACAAGATTGGGCCGCTTGCCGACCGTACGGTCAGCAGGCGCGTTCATCAGCTGTTTTTCCCAACCAGCGCACGCGCCAGTTCCGCACTCATCGCGGCGTCGCGGCCATAGCTGGTCGCATTGATCGCATCGGCAAATTCCTGGTTCAACGGCGCGCCGCCGACCATGATCGGCAGATCCTTCATGATCCCACGCTTGTCGAGCTCCTCGATCACCACGCCCATATATGGCATCGTGGTGGTCAAAAGTGCCGACATGCCGAGGATCGAGGGTTGATGCTCGTCGATCGCGGCAAGATAATTCTCCACGGGGTTGTTAATGCCCAGGTCGATGACTTCAAACCCAGCCCCTTCCAACATCATCCCGACCAAATTCTTGCCGATGTCGTGAATGTCGCCTTTGACCGTGCCGATGACGTATTTGCCGAGGCTAGCCTTGTTTTCGGACTGCGCGAGAATCGGGCGGAGTAATCCCATGCCAGATTTCATTGCGCCCGCACATTGGAGCACCTCGGGAACAAACAGGATGCCGTCACGAAAATCGACCCCGACGATCCGCATACCCTCGACCAGAGCCTGGCTCAGGACATCATTCGCATCCCAGCCGCGATCAAGGAGGATTTGCGTGCCTTCGTGCACTTCATCTGCCATGCCATCGTACAGATCATCCTTCATCTGCTCGACAAGATCATCGTCATTAAGATCACGCAAAATGATTTCAGCTTCGTCGCTCATTTTCCGAATACTCCCCTAGTGGCCGGGATCGGCCCAGCTTTAACCGAGGGTTTCGGTGCTGGAAAATCATACCGAGAATGCGATTGTCATGTGCAGTTGTCTATGCAAAAAGCGACACTAAACGATAAGTATGCGACACTAGTATGGTTTGTTAGCCCAGCGATCTGGCGCAAGGTTCATGGTTGGTCAGACAAGTCGATCCACGGGAGCGCGGACCTTTAGCAGGATTGGTTTCGACAATGCATGCTGACATATCTCAAAAAACAGACCGCCGGGCCAAATGCTTCGAGTTTTTGCTGCTTCCTGAATTCTCGATGATGGCCTTTACGGCGTCGATCGAACCATTGCGCGCCGCCAATCGTGTTTCCGGCCAAACCCTGTACAGTTGGCATGTGGCGACGTTGGATGGGCGGCCCGTTACCGCAAGCAACGGGGTTAAGGTCCAACCCGATAGCTCAACTGCTGACCTCGCAAAAACTGGCGTCTTTGTCGTCTGTGCCGGGCTCAATCCGGCGAATTATGTGAACGATGCTCTAAAATCCGAATTGCGCAAGCTGTCGCGCACAGCCGAGGCCGTTGGCGGGGTGTGCACCGGTAGCCTGATCCTAGCACAAGCAGGTTTATTGGAAGGCTATCGTTGTACGATCCACTGGGAGGACTTGGTCAGCTTCTCCGAGAACTTTCCCGCGCTAGATATCACAGCCCGGCTGTTCGAAATCGACCGCAACCGGTTCACTTCCTCGGGTGGGACAGCTCCGCTTGATCTGATGATCCATTTCATCGCTCTCGAACACGGACGAGACCTTGCCATCGGCGTGGCGGAATTGCTGGTGCATCACTTTGCGCGCGAGGCGCACGAACCCCAGCGATTGTCGATTCTAGAACGCACCGGAGTGCATCACGCCGGCCTGCTTCAGGCGATCCGAACGATGGAGGATGCAATCGAGCAACCAGTTCCGGTCGTCGAAATTGCCGCAGGGGCCAATCTGTCACCGCGGCAAATGGAACGACTGTTCAAATCGCATTTCTCGCTCACACCGTCTGCCTATTATCGCGGCTTAAGGCTAACGCGCGCGCGCCATCTGTTGGCCCATTCCGCCCTCTCGGTCATCGAGGTTGCTCTGGCCTCAGGCTTCACCTCGGCGGCGCATTTCACCAAATGCTATCGTGAGACCTACGGCCGGACCCCTTCTGCGGAACGCCGTGAACTGCCTGGAGCGGGAGCGGCTGCGCAAAGCGTCTAACCTTACCATGGCGTCCCAATTCGAATGGTGTTGGGGCGCTACCGTATGGACTTTTCGATCATACCCATCGCCGTTAATGGGCTTACGAAACCAGGTCGCAAACACTCGACATCCCAGGCGGGGCGGCCGAACACTTCGGTCAATTGTGCCGCAAAACTCTCCAGTGGATCGCTGAGAAATTCCGGATCGAAAGAAATCTGATCCCAGGCCTCACAAAAATGTGCAGTGACGCCGAAATATTTGTTTTTCCGATATTTATCACGTGAGTCGGGATCAAGACCAATCTTGTCGCCATAATATTTCATTTGAAAAATACCGTGGTGCCGCACCGCCCAATTGCATTCTTCGCGGACGTAGGGCGCGATGATCGCAGCGGCGAGGGTATCGTGATTTTCTGGCGCCAATTCGTCGCCCAGATCATGGAGCAGCGCAGCCACAACCCAGTCATCATCGGCACCACCTCGCCGGGCGCGAGTGGCGGTTTGCAGCGAATGCTCGAGACGGGAGACCTGATAACCGCTGAGCCCTTCGCCCATCGCCCGCAAACGGCTGAGTAACCGGTCCGGCAAGCCTACCCGATAACGCGCCTCATGACCTTCGAGCAAGGCATAGTCCTCAGCCGTGCCATCCTGCATGCGGCGGAAGGACACCACCTCACGCCCGCTCATGGTACTTCTCGCCCTAGGGAGGCAGCACCGTCGCGCATCAGAGTATGATAGAGGCTCCGCGGTCCGTCATGGTCGATATAGCACCCCTGAAGGTGTCGGCGGCCCGTTCCGTCATTATAAGCCGTCCGCCCATGTAAAGTGCGGCGGTTGTCCATCATCAGAAGCAGTCCAGGTTCGAACGGAAAACTGAAGACAAATTCAGGGTCGGCGGCCATTTTCCGGAGCCGCCTGCGACCATCATAAAACATTTCATGGTCTGCTGGATCTGCAGGTTGGACATAATCGAGGCGGGAGCTGAGCCGTAGCCCGGCCAATTTCCCAAGCATGTCCCGTTCGATCAACGGGCTTGCATCCTCCACGATGCAATGCTGCGTCTCGTAACGAAACATGACTTGCAGCCGCTCCAGCACTCGCGCTGCTTTGGGAGCCTCTAGCTCCAGACGTTCGACCAGCGCCAAGCCATCCACCAGTGTCGAATAACCCCCGGAAACGGTGTTTTCCAGGCAGTGCAGGAATTGAATACCAGGCACTGGGTAGCGATACGGATTATCAGTGTGCGCAGATAGAGCGCGGTTGGTATAGGCAATGTCAGATGCATCACGCTTGACCACGACATTGAACAGGCGCCCGAAGTTCGTTTCGCGAAGATAACCGAAAAGATCGGCGATACCTGCTAGGTCACCCGGTTCGTGCGGTGTTTCGTGAATAATACAGAATCCGCTGACGAAAAATCCGTCGAGCAGGCGCTTCATTCCCGCAGGGGTGGCGAGATCGCCGAACTTTATCTGCGGCACTTCAATTTGGCGGGCGGTCCAGGCTTGCGGTGATGGAACGCGCTCTGGATCGGGCAACCAGCCGCATTCGATTGCCAGTCGCACAGTCTCAAGTTGCACTTCGCAGCTGTCACTGAACCTGGCCACTGCCTTGCCACCACCGACATTTTCTATCGAAACAACGCGCAGATCGGCGGGCAGGTCGCTGGGTTCATACAGTCGTTGGTTATTGAGCGGATCGCGCGCAGTCGGGCCGGTTGCCCGTTCTCGCAGCCACATGGGATGAAGCAGTTGCGATCGCTCTCGTCCATCGCTGATCACGGCTCCGCCTGATTGCGGATCAGCAGAAAGAATCACATCGTCGGGATTCATCCAAATTCTCCCAGCCCCAGGGGTCCTTCGTTACTGCCTCTATTTTTGACAATTGCGAAGACAATTCTAGCCAGACAGCCCTATCTAATGCGCATCAATGCTCCGCCGCAGCTTTCACCACCACGCCCCACACAAATTCGGCAAAACTGCGCCAAACCTCGATCACGAAGCGCTCGTCACCCTCCCGAATGAGGATGATCTCGGCACCTTCAAAAATTGTGCGAACCGCGCGGCCAATAGCGAATTTTTCCAGATCCAGCGGATTTCCGCTCAGCAGCACATCTAACGCGCGTGGTCCCTCGATCGAAATGGCCACCTGCCGTTCGGAAATATCAACCACGCTAACCGGTGCGCCAGAGCCGTCCGGCATGGACGTGCCAAAGGCTGCACGCCAAAGCCATTCGTCCGGCCCGAGACAGGAAATACCGTCCGCTGTCTCGCCGATCCGGTGCGGTATGCTGCGCCCCAGAATGGATTCCATCCCGGCGGCATTTCGCGCGCGCAAGGAATAGCGTGCCAGCGGCGGTTCAAGCGCAACAGTCGCGCCGTTAAAGGCAAGCGGAGCTGATGGCACAGGCTCGCTGCGGGCAATAGACTTAGCCATTGAGCCGCTCTCCGGCTGGATCAAAAAATACCGTTTCGCTCACTTTCACCGGGATGACCTTGTCGGCCATCGGCACATATAGCTTTCCGCCCATCCGGCCATGTCCCCCGGCGACCAGCCCAAGCGCGACTGAACGGCCGAGCGACGCACTCCAGTATGACGAGGTGACATGGCCGAGCATGGTCATGGGTATAGCCTGCTGCGGATCGTCAACGATCTGAGCGCCCTCCTCGAGAACTTCGCGGGGATCCTCAGTAAGCAGGCCGACAAACTGCTTTCGTCCGTCCGCCACTATATCGCTACGTTCAAGCGAGCGCTTGCCGACGAAATCGAGTTTCTTCTTGCCAATCGCCCATTCCATCCCTGCGTCATAGGGCGTGACCGTGCCATCGGTATCCTGCCCAACGATGATGTAGCCCTTCTCTGCACGTAGCACATGCATGGTCTCAGTGCCGTAAGGGGTAATTCCATGCGCCTGCCCGGCAGCGAACAGCGTTTCCCAAACTGTTCGGCCATAGGCAGCCGGCACATTGATTTCGAAGCCCAATTCTCCGGTAAAGCTGACCCGAAACAACCGAGTTTCCACGCCGCAAATTGTCCCTTCGCGCACTGCCATATGCGGGAAGGATTCTGGCGACAGGTCGATGCCCCTGATGAATGGTGCAATCAGGTCGCGCGCCTTTGGACCCTGTACCGCGATCACCGACCATTGTTCCGTCGTGCTGGTCAGCCAGACATCGAGATCAGGCCATTCGGTTTGAAGGTAATCCTCCATCATGCCTAGCACGCGCGGCGCGCCGCCGGTGGTGGTGGTCAGATGAAAGCGATCAGGCGCAAGCCGTGCCGACACGCCGTCATCGGTAATGAATCCGTCTTCTTTCAGCAGCAGACCATAGCGGCAGCGACCCGGCTCGAGCATCTTCCATGGGTTGGTGTACATCCGGTTCAGGAACTCTGCGGCGTCCGGCCCGACAACTTCAATCTTGCCCAGTGTCGAAGCATCGAAAATGCCAACTGCGCTGCGCACGGCCAAACATTCACGGTTGACCGCGGCAAGCATGTCCTCCCCATCGCCCGGGAAATAGCGCGCCCGCCGCCACTGCGCGACCGGCTCGAAAACTGCGCCATGTTCTTCTGCCCAATCGTCTATATTCGACTTGCGAACCGGCTGGAACAACGCATCCTTCGCATGGCCCGCAAGCGCACCGAAGGTTTGCGGCGTATAGGGCGGTCGGAACGTGGTGAGGCCAATTTGCTGGACAGGTAGGGACAGCGCATCGGACGCGAGTTTCAACCCATTGAGGTTTGAAGTCTTGCCCTGATCGGTCGCCATCCCGGTTGTGGTGTAGCGCTTGATATGTTCGATCGACTTGAAGCCTTCGCGTACCGCCAGCGCAATGTCCTTCGCCGTCACATCATTCTGGAAATCGACAAACGCCTTGATCCGCGCCGTGTCGCGCGAAGTGGGCAACATGCCGGGATACACCCCGCTGCCGAAGTCCCATTTGCCCCCGCATGCACCGACGTTACGGACCTTTTCATGCGGCTGGTCTGGCAGATAAGCGCCCCAATCTTCATCCCACACAATCGATCCTTTGGAATGGGACCAGAGATGAATGCTCGGCGTCCAGCCGCCCGCCATCAGCAGCGCATCGCAGCCGACCTTACCGCGCAATACGCCGTCATTGGCCGCTATTGTGATGCCGGATACAGCGTGACGACCCGCAACGTGAATTACGCTCGCACCCAGTTCGGTTCGTATCCCTCGCTGGGCCGCTTCGGTCACCAGGTCAGGCGATACCGCATCCCGATATTCAACGATGGCTGCGATATTCACCCCGGCATCGGCAAGCGCGAATATATCGCGCCAACCGCTGTCATGCGCGGTCATCAGCGCGACATTGCGCCCGACCGCAACGCCGTAACGATGGAGGTAGGTTTTCGCGGCAGAGGCCAACATCACCCCTGGCGTGTCATTGCCTTCGAAAACCAGTGGCCGTTCGATGGCACCCTGCGCGAGGATCACCTCACCCGCGCGGATCCGCCACAGCTTTTCACGCGGAGCCGTGCCCGGTTCCGGCAAGTGGTCCGTCAACCGCTCGACCGCGCCGATGTAATTGTCGTGGTAATATCCCATCGCAGTGGTCCGCGTCAGAATCCGGATGTTGGCCGCCGATGCCAAGTCTTTCGTGCTCGTCTCTAGCCAGCGCCACAGCGCCGGATCGGACAGCGCACCGCCGCCCAGCTCGTCCTGCTCGTCAACCAGAATGACGCGCTTCTTGGTGGCAGACGCAGCCAGGGCGGCGTCGATTCCGGCAGGGCCGGCCCCCACAATCAGCAGGTCACAATGGGCATAGGCCGCGGTATAATTGTCAGGATCGACCTCGGTCGGTGCATCGCCCAGCCCCGCCATGCTGCGGATCGCAGGCTCGTAGAGTTTCTCCCAAAAGCTACGCGGCCACATGAAGGTCTTGTTGTAGAACCCGGCAGGAAAGAACAGTCCGAGACGGTCGTTGATTGCGCCGATATCGCGTCGAAGCGACGGATAGCGGTTCTGACTTTCCGCAGTCAGCCCATCATACAATTCCACCCCCGTCGCTCGCAGGTTCGGTGTAAACCGCCCTGGGCCGCGCGTGTGGGAAACCAGCGCATTGGGTTCTTCCACCCCGGCCGCAATCAGCCCCCTGGGGCGGTGATATTTAAAACTGCGTCCGAACAGCATTTCGCCGCTGGCTAGCAGCGCAGACGCCAGGGTGTCCCCAGCCAGACCGTCAAGAGCCTTGCCGTCCCATGTGAAACGCATGGGGCGAGTGCGATCGACCCGTCCATATCCCGCGATCCGCCAGCCGCTCACCTCTGCGGCTCCCCGGCTTTGTAGGTGCATTCGAACCGGTCACTAACCGTGTCACGTACGGCATTGAAGAAGCGCCCGCAGCCGAAACTGTGCCGCCAGCGTTCGTGGTGCCGTCCGCGCGGGTTATCGCGGATGAACAAATAGCGCTCCCACTCCTGATCGGTAAGCGCGCTCGGGTCTTCGGGCCGCGCGACATGCGCCTGTCCACCATTCACGAACTCGATCTCGGGCCGGTCCTCTTCGCAATAGGGGCAGTGGATGAGCAGCATCGCGGTGCAGCCTTTAATGCGCGACCGCGGCCGCAGCCGCTTCGTCGATCAACCGACCCGACCTGAACCGGTCGAGATTGAAAGGCGCGTTGATGGGATGCGGCTCGCCGCGCGCAATGGTCCAGGCAAGCAGATCTGCCGCGCCGGGGGTGGCTTTGAAACCGCCCGTCCCCCAACCGCAATTAACGTACAAACCCGGCACCGGTGTCTTGCCGAGAATCGGCGAGCGATCGGGCGTCACATCCACCGTACCGCCCCAGTTCCGCAGCATCCGCATGCGCCGGAAAATCGGAAAAATCTCGCAGATTGCCGCCACAGTGTGTTCGACGATATGCAGCGCGCCGCGCTGTGAATAGCTGACATATTGGTCCGTTCCCGCGCCGATCACCAGCTCGCCCTTGTCCGACTGGCTCATATAAGCATGCACGGTGTTGGACATTACTACACATGGGAAGACGGGCTTGACCGGTTCCGACACCAGCGCCTGTAACGGATAGGATTCCAGAGGGAAATCAAGGCCTGCCATCTGCATGATGACGGACGAATTGCCGGCCGCCGACACGCCGATCTTTTTTGTTCCGATGAAACCGCGTTCGGTTTCCACCCCTTCGACTGCGCCGTCCGGTCCTCGGCGAATGCCGGTAACCGCACAGTTCTGAATGATATCGACCCCCAGCGCCGCCGCGGCCCTCGCATAACCCCAAGCCACGCTGTCATGCCGCGCTGTGCCGCCGCGTCGCTGCAAGGCAGCCCCGAGAACCGGATAACGCGCGGCGGGATCAATCGAGAGCGGCGGACAGTAAGCCTGCGCTTCTTCCGGCGTCAGCCATTCATTGTCGACCCCGTTCAGCCGGTTGGCATGGATATGCCGTTTGAAACTTTGAACGTCGTGAACATTATGTGCGAGCATCAACACCCCGCGCTTGGAATACATCACATTATAATTGAGGTCCTGACTGAGCCCGTCCCACAGCTTGACCGCATGATCGTAGAGATGCGCGCTTTCGTCGTAGAGATAATTGGACCGGATGATGGTGGTGTTGCGGCCCGTGTTCCCGCCGCCCAACCAGCCCTTTTCAATTACCGCGACATTGGTGATGCCATGCTTCTTGGCGAGATAATAAGCCGCACCCAGCCCATGCCCGCCCGCG
>JBBKWK010000329.1:0-12514 GCA_037968915.1 Pontixanthobacter sp. | reverse complement strand
ATCATCAATGCCGACAAGGTGAAGTTCACCGGCAACAAGATGACCGGCAAGATCTATTACAAGCACACCGGCCATCCTGGCGGGATCAAGGAAACCACCCCGGCCAAGGTGCTGGAAGGTCGCTTCCCTGAGCGCGTAATGGAAAAAGCCATCACCCGGATGATTCCGCGCGGGCCATTGGGCCGGGCGCAGATGAAGGCGCTTCACCTGTATAACGGCACCGAGCATCCGCATGACGGGCAAAAGCCCGCGGTGATGGATGTTGCTTCGATGAATCGTAAGAACAAGGCTGCATCGTAATGGCTGACGAAAACACCAAAGATACCGCCGCCAAGGATAGCGCGGCTAAGGACACCGAGGTCAAAGCTACTGAAGTTAAGGAAACTGAGGTCAAAGCTGCTGAGGTGAAGGAAACCAAGGTCAAGGAAACTGCGGCCAAAGAGACTGCGCCCAAGGAAACTGCTTCTAAGGAATCTGGCACCGTCTCCGACCTCGCCGATCTCAAGACTTTGGCTGGCGGTACGCCTGCTGCAGCTCCTGCAACTGAAGCTGCAACGGAAAGCACAACTGGCGCCGTCGGCGAAGAAGCTCCTGCAATTGTCGTCCCTACCCAGCCGGAAACCCCTCTGCGTGAACAGGAAATCGACGCGCAAGGCCGAGCCTATGCAACCGGCCGCCGCAAAGATGCCAAGGCCCGCGTTTGGATCAAGCCCGGCAAGGGCAAGATCACCGTCAACGGCCGCGATCAGGAAACCTACTTCGCTCGTCCGACCCTGCGTCTGGTGATCAACCAGCCGTTCAGCATCGCTGACCGGATGGAACAGTATGATGTGATCTGCACCGTCAAGGGCGGCGGACTTTCGGGCCAGGCCGGCGCTGTAAAGCACGGTATCGCCCAGGCACTTGCCCGGTACGAGCCAAAATTACGCGCGACCATGAAAGTTGCCGGCTTCCTCACCCGCGATAGCCGCGTGGTGGAACGTAAGAAATACGGTAAGGCCAAGGCCCGTCGTAGCTTCCAGTTCTCGAAGCGCTAAGCACTTCAGGGATATTCAGATTTGGGGCGGCTCGGAAACGGGCCGCCCTTTTTCGTTGGGATGCGGCAATTTCGCGTAGCAATTGCGCGGGGGCGGATCAGGCGCCGGTAAAGTCCCGCCGCTCCACCTTGAGGCCGTCCTGCTGATCGTAAGTCAGCACATTGTAAGAAGGCAAAGCGCCGCGCAGCCGGGTAGACAGTGTACCGGCCCCGATCATCCGCACCTTTGCGCCGCGCGCTTCGCGGATCAGGTCAAACGGCAAATGGACATGGCCCGACAGAACTGCATCAGCGCCCGCAGCGGCAAGTTCAGCAAAGGCATTGTTACCGCCGATCGTGGGGTTTTTGCCGCCGTCTTGTGCAGGCACCAATGGATGATGGCCGGTGACCAGTTTGAACCGGGTATCGCGCTTCAAATCGCCCAGCGCGGCCACTGTCTTGGCCAGCGCATCACGGGTCACGAACCCGTCTGACCACGGAAAACGCCATTGCGCCCGCACTGTGGTTTTCAGTGGGATAAGCACCAGATCGTCGAATACCAGCGGGCGGCCAACTGCATCGGCCAGCCTGCCATAGCGCTCAAACGGGCGAGTAAACCGCTCCCACAAATTGTAATAGGGCATGTCGTGATTGCCCGGCTCGACTGTCACGGGAACCGGCAGTCCCTCGAAAAATGCGGTCGCTGCGGCAAATTGTTCATGCGTTGCCCGCTGGGTCAAATCCCCGGTGCAGATCACCGCCGCTGGCATTTCACGTTCCACAGCATCTGTGAACCATTTCACTGCAGCGCGGTCTTCGACGCCAAAGTGGATGTCACTCATATGAAACAGGGTTGTTCTTGCATTCATCGCTCTGGCTGACAGGCTTGCGCAGAAATTGGCAAGCGGAAATTGAGAGTCAAAACCGGCGGGTCAGGATTAGCCAGGCCGCCAGTGCGTTGAACAGGGAATAGACCAGATAGCCCCAGACCAGAAAAGTCCAGCCACTGGCCACCATTAACAATGCCGCGAGCAGGACCATGAATTCGATGCCCAACATCGCGCGCTTGCCAAATCTGTTCGAGAACCAGCCAATTTCGTCCAATTTTGGGTGACGACTTTCCAATACGGCCCGATGGACTGCGAAATTGGCGATCCCCAGCAAGAATATGATGATTAGTGCCATTTGAACGCAATCATGCGCCTCCCTCCGTCGATTGCCAAATACCATTCGTCCGGCGTTTCACTGCATCTGTCCGGTGACTGCATCCGTTGTCGAACAAATATTGATGGCGGTCGAAGGCATACTGCGCCCCAATTACAATGCGCCTAAACCAAGAATGCGAAGTGCCTCCACCCCCCAAGGATGGCCCGCAATTGGAGGAAGTCATTATGAAAAGCGCATATCTCGCTCTCGCCGCAATCGGCTCGACTATGGCCCTTGCCAGCACCGCTACCCCGGCACTCGCCGAAACGATGGTGGTGCACTATTCCGATCTCAATCTCGCATCCGAAGACGGTCAAGTTACGCTGCAAAAGCGTATCGATGCAGCTGCAAAAAAGGTCTGCGGTTATGAAGAACTCCGCACGGGCACCCGGATACGGGCTGCGGACTCCAGAAAATGCTATCGCGAAGCCAAGGCCAAAGCCACCACTCAATTTGCTGCCATCATCGAGAGTAAACGTCTCGGCGGTTGATTCACCCGTCAACCGTCATGACCCGGGCTGGAACGGACATTCCCCGGCCCGGGTCAATTTTTTACCGCAAGCGCCTCTACAATCGCGGTGTCCTTTTGCCTGACGGCGCTGTGGGCGGGCGGTCGCGAGAAAAACTATTTTCTACCTGCCAGCCATCGCCTTGACCTTGGGCAAATAAGTTCGCCCGATCCGAAGGGCCTCCCCATCATCCAGCTCCGCTGACCAGACCCCCAATCCATCATGGCGCAGGCCGCGAATATGTTCGCGGCGCAGGATTGTGGAGCGGTGGATGCGGATAAATTCGCCGGGATTCAATCGTTCTTCAAGGCCGGCGATGGTTTGCAGCAGCAGGTAATTGGCGCCGCCCACATGCAGCCTGACGTAATCGCGCTCCGCATCGATTCGCGAAACCTGCGCAATTTCGATCCGGACCAATTCGGACCGGTGCGGGACCCATAATTCCGTCAGCCATTCGCTGGTCGCCGTGGCCGCATCGCTGCGCCGTGCCAGCGCCCGCTCGATTGCCCGGCCCAGCCGGTCGGGCGCAACCGGTTTGAGCACATAGTCAATCGCATCCAGATCGAACGCCTCAACCGCGAAATTGTCATGTGCGGTCACAAATATGATCGCCGGACGCTTCTGCCTTTCGGGTTCCGCCTTAGCCAGCTTGCGCGCCACCGACAGTCCGTCCACCTCGGGCATGGTCATATCGAGGAGGACCAGATCCGGTTCAAGTGCCTCGATTAGCCGCAAGGCGGCCGCACCATCGCTGGCCGTGCCGACTACCGCCAGATCCTTCAATTTGGCGCAGATAACCTGCATCCGCTCCACCGCCAAAGGCTCGTCATCGACGATCAGTGTCCGCAGTGGAGCGATCTCCGTATCGTCAGACATGGGTCACCAGTGGTAGCCTCAGTTCGGTCAGATATCCGTTTTCGGTCGGGCCGGAGGTGATGCTCGCTTCCTTGCCGAAGCGCGCCTCCAGCCTGTCGCGGACATTCGCGAGTCCGATGCCGAAGCCATGATTGCCGTTTTCGCCTGCAACCCGGCCCGCACCAAACATCTCGTCACCTGGTTTGTCGCCTTGGCCGTCATCACTGACCGACACGATCAGGCGGCCATTTTCCACTCGGGCGGCCAAAGTGATCGTTACCGGTTCCTTATACGGGGCAATTGCATATTTGACCGAATTTTCGATCAGTGGTTGCAGGATCATGCCCGGTACGCGGGCCTCCACCAATGCAGCGGGCAATTCGAATTTGGTCTTAAGCCGGTTCGGAAAGCGGACCTGTTCAATATCGAGATAAAGGCGCTGAAGTTCGAACTCGTCGGCCAGTTCCACATCGGATGTTGGATCGTCCGCCAGACTGTGGCGATAGAAATTCGAGATCGTCTGGATCATCTCTTCGGCCCGCTCCGTCTTGTCGGTCATCACCAGCGCCGACAGAGAATTCAGCGTGTTAAACAGGAAATGCGGATTGACTTGATAGCGCAGCGACCGCAGTTCCGAAGCCTTGGCCGCGCGCCGAAATTCGCCCTCTCGCCGTTCGGACGCTTTCGCCTGCGCGCCAGCCAGCAAGGCCAGATAGAGCGAAGCCCATGCCAGAAGCAGGAAATAACGTCCCAGCGCGATATCGGACAATTGCCGCCAACGGTCGAGCCCGGTTGAAGCCTTTGCCAGGGTAACAGTCGCAGCAACTTGCGAATCGTCACTCTTGGAACTGGCACTGTTCGGATCGTCATATTGTCCGGGCAATCCGGGCACATCGACCAACACATTGCCTGCTTCATCGCGCCGGATACGGATGCCCTGACGTTCCCCTATCTTCTCCATCACTTTCGCCTCGACGTCAGCGAAGATCATCTGGTTAGCTTGAGCGATCAGGACTGCGGCAGGCAGGGCAACCACCAGTGTGGCCGCAATTTTCGCCCATAATGCCCGCTCGTCAAAAAGTCGCAGAACCAGCCACATGACAAAGGTTACTGCGACGCCCGCAAGGCTGACCAGCGCCCGGCGCCACATCAACTCATCCTGCATTTCCAGTCCGACAATGCTGCCGCGCAGCGTTGTCAGCAGGAAATAACACAGCCACAATCCCACCATCGAGGCGAGCACCACACGGAAGGGCAGGCGCGCCGGGGCAATTGGGGATTCGCTGAAATTCATCACGCGATCATCTACGCCCGATCACCATGCGCATACCAGCGCCGTCGTCGAGCGGGCAGCGCCTTTGGTCGAGTTAAGCCGAATCGCGATCCGCTTATGTCCCGGGCAGCAAATGCTCCCGCGCGATCTTTTCCTTCCAATAGGCCGGTGCCAGAGTATGAACATTGTTGCCCTCGCTATCGACCGCGACGGTCACCGGCATATTTTCGACCGTGAATTCATAGATTGCTTCCATGCCGAGATCTTCGAACGCCACCACCTTGGCCTCCTTGATCGCGCGGCTGACCAGATAGGCCGCGCCGCCGGTGGCCATCAGATAGGCGACCTTGTTGTCGGCAATTGTCTCGACCGCACCTTGACCGCGTTCCGCCTTGCCGATCATCAGCAGCAAGCCAAGTTCGAGCATCATCTTGGTGAATTTGTCCATCCGGGTGGCGGTGGTCGGGCCCGCGGGGCCAACCGCTTCGCCCATGATCGGATCAACCGGGCCAACATAATAGATCGCCCGCCCGGCAAAGCTGACCGGCAGTTCCTCGCCCTTGGCCATCATATCGGCAATTCGCTTATGTGCTGCATCGCGCCCGGTGAGCATCTTGCCCGTCAGCAGCAAGCGATCGCCATTCTTCCACGTTTGCACTTCTGCTGGCGTAATGGTGTCGAGATTCACCTGTTTCGCGGCTTCATCGGGCTGCCAGTCGACATCGGGCCACTCGTCCAGCTTGGGCACCTCGAGGAATGTCGGGCCAGAGCCATCAAGCGTGAAATGCGCATGCCGGGTCGCGGCGCAATTGGGGATCATCGCCACCGGCTTGCCCGCCGCATGGCAGGGCGCATCGTAAATCTTGACGTCGAGAATGGTCGACAGCCCGCCCAGCCCCTGCGCGCCGATACCCAGCGCGTTGACCTTGTCGAAGATGTCGATCCGCAATTGTTCGATATCTGTTTTGGCCCCGCGCGCCTTCAACTGGCCCATGTCGATCGGGTCCATCAGGCTTTGCTTGGCCAGCTTCATGCAATGTTCTGCTGTGCCGCCGATCCCGATGCCGAGCATGCCCGGCGGACACCAGCCCGCACCCATGAGCGGCAACATTTCGAGCACCCAGTCAACGATGTTGTCGGACGGGTTCATCATTTTAAACTTGGACTTATTCTCGCTGCCGCCGCCCTTTGCCGCAACATCGATCGAGACGGTGTTGCCAGGCACCATCTCAACCGACAGGACGCAGGGTGTATTATCCCGCGTATTGCGGCGGGTGAAGGCCGGATCAGCCAGGATCGAGGCCCGCAGCTTGTTTTCTGAATTGGTATAGGCCGCACGAACCCCGTCATCGACCACATCCTGCAGGCTGCGCGAACTACCCAGCCGGCAATCCTGGCCCCATTTTACGAACACATTCACGATACCAGTATCCTGACAGATCGGTCGGTGCCCCTCGGCACACATCCGGCTGTTGGTCAGGATTTGCGCAATCGCGTCTTTGGCGGCGGGCCCTTGCTCGGCTTCATATGCCACGCCCAACGCGCGAATATAATCCATCGGGTGGTAGTAGGAGATATATTGCAAGGCATCGGCCACGCTTTCGACGAGATCGCTTTCGCGAATTGTCACCATTTCACTCATCGGGTCAGAACTCCAGTTGGTCGATTGGTTCACCTCATAGGCGCAGGCAGTGTGTAGCGTCAAAGGGGTTGGCGAGGGATAGCTTACACCGTAAAGCCGAGTTCAATACGTGCCGATAATCAGGCACACATTGACCAACTGTATTGTTGGTCTAATACAGTAGAGATGTCCATGATCAACACCGCCACCAGCTCAGAAACCGCGCGCCGCGCCATGATCGATAGCCAGTTGCGTACGAGCGGAGTCAACGAACCCTTCGTTCTGGCGCGGATGAGCGCCGTGGCTAGGGAAGATTTCGTCCCCGCAGCATCCCGCGATACTGCCTATATCGACCGGGCAATTCCGCTCGAAAATGGTCGCCGTCTCGCCGCTCCGCTGTTTTACGGCATGATATTGGCCGAAGCGCAGCCGCAATTGTCAGACACTGTCTTGATCGTGGACAGCGGCAGCGGATATTTGCCAGAATTGCTACGCCCCTTGGTGGGCACAGTAGATGTCATCACACCCGAAGAAGCGCTGATCAAGAGCCGCAAGCGCACCGTCTATTCGCTGCTGCTGGTCGATGGCGCAGCGGAAGATTTACCAGACAGCCTGATCAAGCGGATTGGCGATGGCGGCAGAATTCTGACCGGGCTGGTCACCAAGGGCGTCACGAAGCTGGCGGTGGGCCGCAAGACAGCTAACGGCGCGGCATTGCTGCCACTGGCCGAACTGGGAATACCGCGCTTGTCCGAATTCGACAAAGCTACCGGCTGGAGTTTCTGATCATGCGGCGCCGCGTTGTCCGCATGGCGCTGCTCGCCTCGGCAATAAGTCTGGGCGCCGCTCCGGCCGCTGCAGACACGTTGCGAGAGGCTCTGACAGAAGCCTACAACACCAACCCGACGTTGCAGGCCGCCCGCGCCAATCAGCGCGCGACCGATGAAAACGTGCCGATCCAGAAGGCGGCTGGTCGGCCAGGCGTCAGCAGTACTGCAACCCATATCGAGTTCTTGAAGCGGTCGCCCAACAGCTTCACTGCGCCCGTACGCAGGTCTAGCTTAGCGGCAGACTTGACTGTGCCGATATACTCTGGCGGTGCGGTTAAGAACGGCATCCGCGCGGCTCGTACTCGTGTAGACGCGGGGCAAGCCAATTTGCGAGCCACAGAATCGGCGATTTTCAGCCAGGTTGTCGCAGCATATATGGATGTTATCCGCAATCAGGCGATTGTTGGTCTTGCCAGCAATCAGGTCAATGTCCTGTCGGTCAATCTTCAAGCCACCAGCGACCGGTTTGAGATCGGCGATCTGACCCGCACTGATATCGCTCAGTCGCAATCGCGATTGGCGGTGGCGCAAAGCGATCTTCGCACGTCGCAGGCCAATCTGATTGCCGCCCGCGAAAACTACATTCAATTGGTAGGCGCTGCGCCGGATAATTTACAGCCGCCGCCGCCTTTGCCTGCGCTGCCCACGACCCCGGCTGAAGCTGTGGCGACCGCTTTGGAATACAATCCCGATCTAATTGCCGCACGGGAAAATGCTAAGGCTGCGGAGATCGATATCAAGGTGACGAGAGCGAACCGCTTGCCCACGGTGTCCCTATTCGCTGGCAGCGACTTTACCGATTATTACGGTACGCTAGGAGGCTCCTCTGCTGTGCAATTTGCCCAAAGCGAAACGACCGCCAATGCTGGAGTCCAGATCAACATTCCGATTTTTCAGGGTGGGCGGCCAGCCGCGCTCGAACGACAGGCGCAGGCCCGCTCAAGCGCAGCATTGGAGCAGGAAATTGCGGCGGAACGTGATGCAATCGCGCAAGTTCGTGCAGCCTATGCCAGTTGGCAAGCCTCCAGCGAAATTATCGAATCGTCGCAGATCGCTGTTGCCGCTGCCGAACTCGGCCTCGAAGGGGTTCGGGCGGAAAATACCGTCGGCAACCGAACAATTCTCGACATTCTGAATGCGGAACAGGAATTGCTCAGCGCCCGTGTCCAACTGGTGACGGCACGCCGCAATGCCTATGTCGCAGGGTTCAGCCTGCTCGCAGCAATGGGCCGCGCCGAAGCGCGCGATCTGGGGCTCGCCGATGAAGCGCTGCTGTACGATCCGCAGGTCAATTTCGACCGGGTGCAAGGCAAATGGTTCGATTGGGACCGTGACGCCAATCCAACCCCGCAATCCACACGCACGATTGACATTCCTGCGCCGGGCCCGGACATTGAGGTTGAAATTCCAACCACAGATGACTCGCTAACCAACTGATTGTCAGCCATCTAGTAAATTGACGTCACTTTCGAACTTGCCGAAATAGCCAGCCGGGGAAAATTGCACGATGCGCCAACAGGGCGAAGCTTCGGTCGAGGAAATCCTCGCTTCCATCAAACAAGTCATCGCGCGCGACAATCGTGCCGGGGCGATGGAAGAACGCCGCCGCCGCGAATCGGCAGGGCTGAAGAACTTGACCGAAGAACTCGGCCCAGATGAGCCAGCTAAGCAGGTATCTCCGCCAGTGCCTGAATTCACAGAGGACGAAGGCGTGCTCGACCTGAGCGAAGCAGATTTCGTCGAACAAGACGAAGATTTTGCGGATTTTGGTGACAATAGCGCTGATTCGGACGACGACGCGCCTCTAACTGCCGATCCGCTACGAGATTCGATCCGCGAAAATTTCGCGGCACTGGCGATGCTGTCAAAACCCGGCGTTCAACCTAAGATCGTTCGTTCGGGAGAAACTTCGCTAGAAGGATTGGTGCGCGAACTCCTCAGACCGATGCTCACCGAATGGATCGACAAAAATTTACCCGGCATGGTCGAAAAAATGGTCCAGGCCGAAATCGCCCGGATCGCCGGGAAACGCGGCTAAGCGCCGTTCGATAATCCACTTGCACAGCCCGGCAGAGCGTCTAACTCTGCAAATATGACCATTAAACCCGGGCCTTTGTCCTTCTTCGCTCCCTTCGCTCTCATCGCATCGCTTGGCAGCGCGCCAGTGCTGGCTGAAGACGCACCCACAATTGTTTCTGCGCCAATGACCGCCCAGGACCTCGTCACAATGCCGCGGGTAGGCGCACCTGCTGCCAGCGCTGATGGGCGATTTGCCGCCTATTCAGTGACGCAAACTGACCCGGTCACATACGAACGCCGCACCAGCTATTTCATCCTCGATCTGATGAAAGCAGGCGCCAAGCCACTCCCCTTGGACCTGGGCGGGAAAGCATCTGATGTCACATTTGCGGCGGGTGGTTTCATCTATTTCCTGTCGGCTCGGTCAGTGGGTGACGAAGAAGCAGGCTCCACTCAATTATGGCGTGTTGCGTTGGCAAATGGTCAACCGACCGGATCACCCTCGCAGGTAAGCAATTTCGGCGTGGAAATTTCCGGATACTCAGTCTCTCCTGACGGCACCAAAGTGATGGTGTTCGGCGAAGTACCGCGGATTTGCCAGACCTTTGGCTGCGCCGACGCACCGCCTGCGCATCTGCCCGGCCCCGGTACTGGCCGGCTGTATGAAGGTGACGTTGGCTTTATCCGGCACTGGGACCAGTGGGAAACCCCCGGCACCTATAGCCGCGCGTTCACCTTCGATCTGGTGAACGGCAAAATTTCAGGCGCAGGCTCCGCGATTGACGGACCGGCAGGTGAAAATTCTCTGACCGGTGACACCCCGACCAAGCCATTTGGCGGGGGCGAGGATCTAGCTTGGGCGCCGGACAGTTCCGGCATCTATTTCGCCGCCCGTCAGGCCGATGCAGAGGAGCCTTTATCAACCAATGTTGATATCTTCTGGTCGGATTTGTCAGGCAACGCGCCGACGAACCTGACCGTAGCCAACACCGCATTCGATACCCTGCCCGCCCCGTCGCCTGACGGCAAATATCTTGCCTACGCAGCAATGGAGCGCCCCAATTATGAAGCCGATCGGCTGGTAGTGCATTTGCGCGACCTCAAGTCCGGCGCAACGCGGGCCATTACCGCCGATTGGGACCGTTCGGTGGGCTCGCTCAGTTGGACACCCGATTCGCGTTATATCATTGCTACAGCACAAGATGTGCTCGACACTCCGGCTTTCCGGATTGATCCCCGTAACGGCAAGGTCACCCGCCTGGCACTTGCACCGGGCCGCGTGGGTCATATCGGCAATGTAACTGCGCTATCGGGCGGTGCACTGCTGTTTACCCGCGATACAATCGAGTCCCCTTCCGAGATTTATCTGTCGACCAAGGGCCTGCCGGGCAAACGTTTGACCGGCCATACCGACGCAGCGCTGGCCAAGCTGCAATCTGTCACAACCCAGCGGTTCAGCTTTGCCGGGGCAAATGATGACACCGTGTGGGGCCAGATTACCAAACCAGTTGGCACGGCCGGCGATCTGCCCGCGATTCTGTATGTTCACGGCGGACCGCAAGGCAGCTTTAACGATGGCTGGTCCAGCCGGTGGAACCCACGCGTTCTCGCCAGTCAGGGTTATGCGGTGATCTCGGTCGATTTCCATGGCAGCACCGGATACGGCCAGGAATTCACCGATGCGATCAACCGTGATTGGGGCGGCAAGCCCTTGGAAGATTTACAGAAAGGCCTCGCCGCCGCACTCAAACTCGACAGCCAGATCGACGGGACCCGGGCCTGTGCAATGGGGGCATCTTACGGCGGTTACATGATGAACTGGATTGCCGGGAAATGGCCTGAGCGGTTCAATTGCCTGATCCAGCACGACGGCGTATTCGATCAGCGGGCGATGTATTACGAAACCGAGGAATTGTGGTTCATCGAGTGGGAACATGGCGGCAAAGCCTATTTCGAAGCTCCGGACGAGTTCGAAAAGTGGAATCCGGTCAATTTCGTCGACAATTGGCAGACACCCATGCTGGTGATCACTGGCGAACAGGACTTTCGGATACCCTACACTCAAGGGATCGCTTCATTTACTGCCTTGCAGCGTAAGAAAATTCCCTCGCAATTATTGGTCTTTCCGGATGAGAACCACTGGGTACTGAAACCCAAGAATTCTCTTCAATGGCACGGCACTGTCTTCTCCTGGCTGGACCGCTGGCTGAAGGAAGATCCTGCGGAAAAATGATCAACGACAATGATCTGCTCCAAGCGAAACTCGCTCTTGCCAAAATTGGCGGCGAGTCGATCGAGCGCCAGATCTTCCTATGCGGCATGTCGGACAAGCAAAAATGCTGCTCCGAGGAAGAAGGCAAAGCTGCGTGGAACTATCTAAAGAGACGCCTGAGAGAGCTTGACTTAATCGGCCCAAAACGCACCAATGCAAATGGCAATCCTGCAGGAGGCGTTCAGCGTGCCAAGGCCGATTGCCTGCAAATTTGCGCGGCGGGGCCCATCGCAGTCGTGTGGCCCGATCAAATATGGTACCATTCCTGTACTGAAGAAGTTCTGGAACGGATCATCCAGCAACATCTAATCGGCGGCGAGGTAGTTACAGAATACCAGCTCACCAATATGCAGCTCGATTAATCTCTGTTCTTATCATCGCTTAGATCCGTCACAGTTGCATCATGGCCAGTTCCGTTGGACAGAAATACCAGGCCCATCAACGCAGATGTCAGCAGCATCGCAAGACCGATCCCTAGCGCGGTCGCAATATAGAAATGTACCGAGACCATGCCGTTATACTTATAAAGAATGGCAATCGCGATGATCACCGTACCTACTGTCAGCAGAAACATGAACCGCATCAGGCGGCGATAACGTGCCCAGGCAAATGCGGCCTTTTCGGGATCTTCAAGCGGGGATTTCTGGACCATCTGCACCTTTTGGCCCGGCAAGCGATTGGTTGCAACGGCTGTTTGGTGGCCGTCAGCTGATGCAAAAATTTGGTGTTGCTTCCGATTCGCCTTAGCGGCAAATTCGTGGCATGTTTTCCCAAGTTGGAACGTGGACCTTAAGTTAGTCCAGAAAAAGAGGAAAATGCGATGGACATTGCGAAGTTGATTGCTGACCGCGATCCGGCGGATATCATTCGTTGCACCGTCGATATGACGGTGCGGGATGTGGTCGCTTTGCTCG
>JBBKWK010000328.1:0-8550 GCA_037968915.1 Pontixanthobacter sp. | reverse complement strand
GCGCCGGACGTTCTGTTGCTGGATGAACCCTCCAACCACCTCGACCTCGAAGCGACGCTGTGGTTGGAGAATTTCCTCAAAAGCTATCCCGCCACCGTAGTGGTGATCAGCCATGAGCGCGATCTGCTGAACAATGTGGTCGATAATATCCTGCATCTGCAGGGCGGCAAGCTGACGCTGTATCCCGGCGGCTATGACAGTTTTGAACGCCAGCGCGCCGAACGCGCTGCACAATTGGCTTCGGCGAAGGCGTCGCAGGATGCCCAGCGTGCCCGGTTGCAGGATTATGTGTCGCGCAACAGCGCGCGCGCTTCCACCGCCAAACAAGCACAATCGCGCGCCAAGATGCTTGCCAAGATGCAGCCGATTGCCGCGCTGATGGAAGATCCCTCGCTCAGTTTCGATTTCCCGAGCCCGGCGGAGCTAAAGCCGCCGCTGATCACGCTAGATTTGGCCGCGGTAGGCTATGCCGCAGACACTCCGATCCTCAAGCGGCTCAATCTGCGAATTGATCCGGATGACCGGATCGCGCTGCTGGGCCGCAACGGCAATGGCAAGACTACGCTGGCCCGGCTACTCGCCGCGCAATTGCCCGCGATGGAAGGTGAAATGAACGCCAGCGGCAAGATGCAGGTCGGTTATTTCACGCAATATCAGGTGGAAGAACTCGCCAGCGATGCCACCCCTTTGGAACACATGGGCCGGGTGATGGAGGGGAAGCCCCAAGGCGCGATCCGTGCGCAATTGGGGCGGTTCGGTTTTTCCGGAAGCCGGGCGACCCAGTTGGTCAGCAAATTGTCGGGCGGCGAACGCGCAAGGCTGGCATTGGCGCTGATTACCCGCGATGCGCCGCATTTGCTGATTTTGGACGAACCGACCAACCACTTGGACGTCGACGCGCGTGAGGCGCTGGTCCAGGCGCTCAATGATTATGAAGGGGCGGTGATCCTGATTAGCCATGACCGACATATGGTCGAATTGACGGCGGACCGGTTGGTGCTGGTCGATGACGGTACGGCGGCGGAATATTCCGGCAGCATGGAGGACTATATCGATTTCGTGCTGGGCCGGAATCAACCCAAAGACGGTGGTGGTGGGGCCAAAATTCCAAAGAAGGACCGCAAGGCCGCCGCCAAGGAGCGCGAGGCAGCGCGGGCCGTCAAAGCCAAAATCTCGGTGATTGAAAAAGAAGTCGCCAAGCTGGAAGTGCAATGCTCTGCAATTGACCGGGCAATGTTCGAACCATCAGGCGCTGCGCCTGAATTTGCCAAAATGTCGATGGGTGAATTGTCCCAGCGGCGCGCCAAACTGGGCAGCGAGTTGGAGCAGAAAGAAGCCAAGTGGCTGGCATTGAGCGAGCAAGTCGGGACGGATTAGGTCTCAGCTAGGCCTCAAAGCTACGCGAATGTCCTCGAGATCGGCCTGCAGCTGCACAATCGGCGCGGGGTCGAACCGCAGCATGGCACGGCGAGTACTGCTCTCGGCATGGTCGTAAATTGTCATGAAAGCGCCGCATAGCGGATTTTCCTGATCGAGTCCGGCCCGCAATGCGCAAATCGCATCCAGAGCCCGTGACAAAGCGCGTTGGCGCAGCTCGCTGTGGCCGTGCTTGGCGGCATAGACTGACCGGCCCAGTGCGGAACAAACCTCTTCCAGACAAAGCCGTGCCAGCGCGGGTGCGTCCGACCCGAAAATACGCGCATCCATCTCTACCCGGCGATAGGCTTCTGCCGGACTGCGGGCCGAGGTCATTCGCGCCATCAGTTGGAATTCCATTGCTCAATTTGCGCCTGCAGGAAAGACAACGTCGATTGCGAATTGGAAACTCGGATATCGGAGCGCGAGAATTGCGTTGTCAGCTGGGCGCGTAAGGCTTCCTGCTTGTCGGCAATGTCGCTCAACTGATCGGCAATTTTGCTGGCCTGATCGGTGTAACGCTTCACCGATCCAGCCAACGTGCTTGGATCGCTGGCGGCGCCCATCGCGCGCGCCACTTTGTCGAAACTAGAAAAGACGCCGAACAGGCCGGTGGTGAACATCGCCGATGCCGCCTCAGCATTGTTGCTGAGCGTATTGGCGAGGCGGTCACTGTCCAACCGGAAGCTACCGTCGCGATTAACCGACAGCCCAAGATCGCCCAGCGTTCTTGGCTCGCCTGGTCCTGCATTGGGCATCACGACTGTGCTGGTTAACTTTGCAAGCTCGCGTTTCAACCTCCGCGCACCAGGATCATTGCCCAATTCGCCGCCGATTGGATCGGCGCTTATCGCCAACTGCTTAGTGATTTCATTCAGTGCGGTAACGAAATCGGCCATCACACCGGAGATCTCGCTGGTGGTACTGGTAAAGCTGATCCGTGTCGGTGCGCCGATATTGGTGCCGGTTAGCGACAGGCTCAATCCGCCAGGCAGGCCGGTAACCTGATTGCTAGCGGAGGCGATTTCGACCGTGTCGAATTTGAACCGCGCATCGATTGCCGTCTGGCGCAATTGCCCGACATCATTCGCAGGCGTCCAAGCCAGATAATCGATATTCCCCGCCGCCGGAGTGCCGGCGCTGGCACTTGCTCCGCTGGCTTCGACGATGAAGCCGCTATTCGCGCCGTCTACGCCCTTGAAGACCAACCGCGCACCGTCGCTGCCGCTGGCAACATAAGCCGTAATTCCGCTGCCACTGGCATTGATCGCCGCGGCCACCTCTGAAAGCGTAGCCCCTGCAGCAATGTCGATGGACACCGGATCACGCGCTGTGTCGGCAGTAAAATTCGCGCCATTGACTGCACCGAAACGTAGGGTCAGCGTGCCTTCGCCTACCACGTCGGTAGACGATGTGTAGGCGGGCGCAACCAGGGTTTGCGATGCGGCGAGCTGTACGACCTCCAGGGAATAGGAACCTGTCGGTACCGTGCCGCTGGCCACGCTCGCAGTGGCGACCGTGCTATTGGCAATGACTGCTCTGGGAGTCAGGTCGCCGTCGCGGATCCGCGAGCCTAGTGCGCTCGCCAATTGGGTCATCTGGTTGCGCAGGGTGGAGGCTGCGGAAATACGGGTTTCCAGCAGTTCGTTCTTGGCTTCCAGCTGGTTTACGCGTGACGCGAAGCGGGCAACCGCCAGATCGCCGGCCAGCTTTATCATATCCACGCCGCTACCCGCACCCAGCGCGCCGACGATTGAAGAGGTCGAAGTTTCCATAGCTGGAAGAACGACCACAGCGCGCCGAAATTAAGCCTTCTGGCGACCCTCGCTGTCGAAATGCATCGAGCTTGGTAGGTCGATCTTAGGTCGGTCGGGGCGCTCGCCGCGCTTCAATGACAAGACGAAGGCGAGAACGCTGGCAATCGCTGAATATAGCTCCGCCCGGATCATCTGATTTTCGCGGGTTGTGAAATAAACCGAGCGGGCCAACGCCGGATATTCCAGTGTCGGCAATTTCAATTGCGCGGCCAATTCACGCATCGCCAGCGCTTTCTCGCCGCGCCCCTTGGCGACCACGATCGGCGCACTGGCGATGGCCGGATCATAGGACATCGCGACCGCAAAATGCGTCGGGTTGGTCAGCACGAATTGCGCGTCGCCCATCGCCTTGGCCACGCCGCCACTGGCCAATTGGCGTTGTTTCTGGCGGATCGCATTACGTTTTTCAGGCGAACCTTCGCTTTCCTTATGTTCGTCCCGTACCTGTTGCATCGTCATTTTTAGCCGTCCCATCCGGCGGAACCACTGGATCGGGAAATCCACGCAGGCAATCAATCCCAGGCCGATAGACAGGATCATCAACATGCTGGTCAGTGCATCCCATGCGGCCATCAATTGTCCGGTGAGATCACCGCGCCCGAGGCCGAGGATATCATACAGGCGACCGCTGCCCCACCACCAGGCGAGCCCGCCCAGCAGTCCTAGCTTGAGAATGCTCTTGCCTAATTCAATCAGGCCGGTGACCCCGAAAATGCGCCCGAAACCCTTGACCGGGTCCAGCCGAGAACCCTTGGGCGCCATATTGCCTACCATAAACCGCCCGTCTCCAAACAGCAGCTGCGAGAGAACTGTTACGGTCATCACCAGCAGGCCCAGAGTGGAGATTGGTACGACCACGCCGAGCACCGCATCGGACATGACTCGCCCAGGATCGAAATCGTTAATGTCGCTGCGCCGGAAGCTGAAGCCGGTTCGGGCAATTTCCTGTATACTGTCCATGAGCCACGGCCCGGCATAGCGCAGCCATAATGCACCTGCCAAAACAGCCACTGCCGTGCCCAATTCTTTGGACCGCAAAACGTCACCTTTTTTGGCGGCGTCCTTCTTGCGCTTGTCAGTTGGTTCAAATGACTTTTCGCCGGCTTCTTCACTCATGGTGTCAGAACCGTTCCGACATTTTCCAACGCTAAGCCGGATAGCCGTATGAACTGTTCGGTGGTGAAGGGGCTGACGGCGATCAGCGCCGCTAATCCCGCCAATACGCCTGCTGGCAGGCCAAGCGCGAACAAATTTAGGGCGGGGGCGGAACGGCTCAGAACTCCGGTCACCAGCTGGACCAGAAACAGCACCAGCATAACCGGCAAGGCGATGGCGACGGCTGTGATAAAGGCTTGTCCGGCAAAGCTGACGATCAGCCACGCCCGTTCCGCGCCGAGCCAGCTTTCACCGGGCGGGAACACCGTATAACTTTCGATTACCAGTCGCAGCCACAGCAAATGGCCGCCAATGCCGAGGAAGATGAGTGTCAAAACGACTGTAAAATATTGACCCAAAGCGCCTGATTGCGCGCCGCTATTCGGGTCGATTGCAGTGGCAATCGCCATGCCCATTCCGCCTGAAATTTGCTCCGCGGCCATCACTGGCGCGATAAAGCTGATCTGCAATGTGAAGCCGAGCGCAAGGCCGATGATGACTTCGCCAATCAGCGCCAGAAAGGTGCCCATCGAGAGCAATTCTGCGGGAGTCGAAACTGGCGTCCAGACCAATATGAACACTGCAATCGCTCCGGCCATGGAGATACGGACTTGCACCGGAATACTCGACGCGCCGAAGAATGGCGCAGCCAGCAACGCTGCGCCCACTCGGGTCATAATGAAGATCAGCGACCACAAGTGAGGCTCGATGTCTCCAAAACCGAACTGAACAGCATTCATCGCGAAATCGACGCGATCTGGGCGAAGATCTCGAGCGCAAAGTCACTCACCAGCCCCATCATTGATGCGCCAAACAGCACCAGCACCAACGCGATTACCGCCAGTTTGGGTACGAAGGTCAATGTTTGTTCATTGACCGATGTTGCCGCCTGGATCACCCCGATAAACAGGCCGACAGCCAGCGCTGACATCAGGACTGGAGCGGCCACCAGCCCGGTGACCCACAACATGCGGTCGGCCAGCGCAAGCACTGATGCGGAATTATCTACCATGCCGATTTTCCATTTTAGTTCCCATCACACAAAGCTCATCGCGAGACTGCCCATCAGCAGGCTCCACCCATCGATCAAGACGAACAGCAGCAGCTTGAATGGCAAGGATACGATGGTCGGACTGAGCATCATCATGCCGAGCGACATCAACACGCTGGCGACCACCAAATCGATTACCAGAAACGGTAAGAACAGCATGAAGCCGATCTGGAATGCGGTCTTCAACTCGCTGGTGACGAAAGCCGGCAGAAGGATGGAAAAAGGCACGCTTTGCGGGTTTTCAAACTCGCCCGCTTTGGCGATATCGGCAAACATTGCCAGATCGGCAGTTCGCGTCTGGCGGATCATGAAGGCATGAAACTGGTCGCCCGCTTTGCCGATCGCCACCTCGGCGGGCATGGTACCTGCCGCATAGGGTTCGATCGCGGCACTGTTCACTCGCTCCAGCGTTGGCGCCATGATGAACAGGGACAGGAACAGCGATAGGCCAACTAGCACCTGGTTTGGCGGGGATTGCTGCAATCCCAATGCCTGGCGCAGGATCGACAACACCACGATGATCCGAGTGAAACTGGTCATCATCAATATTAGTGCAGGCAGGACCGTGAGCAGCCCCATCACCACCAGCAATTGCAGCGACAGCGTCAGCGGCGCTTGTTCGCCGCCTCCCGCAGCGCCCAAAGCGCGGTCGAGCGCGCCGGACATGGCGGATTCTACGCCCGCTTGAGCGAATGCCGGGTCGGCTAATGATAGCGCGGCCAGCAGGGTAAATGCGTAAGTGCAAATTTTACCGAAATTAACCATTTACCATCTCGCTGAAAGACACGGAACTGCCGGTATCGGCAGCTTTGAGGGCTGGGGCCTCGGCCAGCCGGGTCAATCCGTGGCGCGTGCTACCGACCAGAATTTCCCGGCCGTGAAATTCGATCACCGCCAGCTTGATGCCTGGGGAAAGCATGGTGATTTCCAGCAGTCGGGCGGATTTCTGCCGGTCGGACGAGGTCATCCGCGCCTGCAATTTCTTGGTCAGCCACAGGCTGCCCCAAATCATTCCGGCGAGCAGCGGCAGCATCAGCACCAGCTTGAGAATATACCAACCCATTACGCGGCCTCCTTACCGTATTCGGAGTCTGAACTGGTGGCGTCCTCGTCATCGCCCGAGAGTTGGACGATCTTCAACGCAAAGCGGTCACCCTGCGCTACGATCTCGCCCTTCGCGATGGCTTTGCCGTTAACGAAAACGTCCAATAGCTCGTCAGTTAGCCGGTCGAGCTGGACCACTGATTCCTCGCCTAGTGCGAGAACTTCTTTCAACTTCAGCTGGCAGCGACCGAGTTCGACCGACAGGGTAACATCGACATTGCGTAATAGGTCCAGTCCGGATTTGGTCATGTGTTTGGTCCTTCAAGAAGATCTTTAGAAACGGCGGGTAATCTGGAGCGCGACGCGGTCATCTTGCGCGCCAATGGTTCCCAGTGCGATGGTGGTGCCGCCGATCTGCAGCGGCACTTGCCGCGCGATTGCGAGCGGAAATAAGTCTCCCGGGGCCAGCGCTGCTAGGCGCGCTAACGGCAACTTCACTTCGGCGAGCATGGCAGTTGCGGCCAGCGGCACTTCGGCGAATGGATCGCCTACATTTTCACCTGTTGTGTCTTTCGGTGCTTGATCGTGCCGCTGGGCAGGCGCTCCGTTCGGTCCGGCTTCGATGGACCGATCTATCATCTGCTGCATGTCGGGCAGAGATGCGGCGAGCACGATTGTCCAGGGTTTTTGATCGCCCTGCGTGACCGTCAGATCGAAATGGATGCATTCCGCCTTCCCACGAAAGGGATCGAGGCGCCCAAGATCGGCTCCGCGGCGGTTCAATGTCGGCGCAGCCGTATCGCGAAAGATCCGCGCCAATCCGTCGCGGCAGGCTGCCTCAAGCTGACGCAGCGTCAGGTCGGCGGACAGGGGCAGCGTGTCAGGCAGCGGATCGGGCACTTCCCCGGTGCCGCCATAGGCGCGGTCGGTCAAGGCGAGTGCAGCCTCGTGATCGAGCGACATCAGCAGAGCGGCGCCCTCGGCAATGTCGAGCACCCAATGCGCGGCCTTCCGGCCCAAGCGGTTTATGAAAGCGGTAGTATTGGTGCGGCCTGCCTCGCCGCAGGCAAGTGTTAGCTCGGAACCGCCGCCAATCGAAGCGAGATACGGGGCCAGTTCGCGGGTGATTTCCTGGCCCAACTCGGCGCAGCCGCCGACCAGATCGCGTGTCGGCGGCGCAGGCGGCAGCAATTCTACACAATGCTGCGCCAGAGCCCGCTCGGCAGTAAAGTCATGTTGTGGCTTCATTGGACGAGAAAACCGCGGAAATGCACATCATCTACGCCGCCGAACCCTTCGGTTTCGGTTAGCACACGGTTGATTGTGGCGGTGAGCCGCTTTTGTAGCCGAGTCTTGCCCTCCACCGAGTAAACATCACTCTCGGGCGTATCGGCCAGATCGATCAGGATCGCCGATCGGATCGCCAGATCGTGTTTCTTGAGCCAGATCAATACGCGACCGTCACGCCGAGTCGATGCAGCCAAACTCATCTGGATCAGGGCAGGCGAGTCCAGTAAATTGGAGGTAAAAGCTTCCTCGAAGGAATAATAGCTGGTTCGATATTCGCTGCCGCCTTCGCCATCCACTTCTTCGCCGCCGCCCTCGCCCTCCTTCGCTGGCGCATAGGGATCGGCTTCGCCTTTGCGGAGCAGTTCCGGATGGTCGGGGCCAGCGGGTTCGTGCGTAGCGCCAAGGTAGCCCATAGCTACCGCGCCATATGCGCCGCCCGCGCCCAAGCCCAGCATGAGCAATCCGATCACGACGAGCTTTAATTTGCCCTTTTTCTTGGGCACTTCTTCGTCAGGCTTTTTCGTTTTCGACATGGAGTTCTTTCATTCTGTTCGGGTGAGGCAAACTGTGTGGGATGGCTCAGGCGTAGAGCCCGCGGTTTTCGGACCCTCGATTTGGTCTCTGATCATGGACGGGATGTTCGGGGTCGAAGGCAGGCTCATCTTCCGGGTTTCGACCGGAATTATTGCTCGCCGGGCGCGTTTGTCCGTGCATTTGACCTTGGGCCTGATTTTGGGGTTGGCCCTGAGTTTGGCCTGAGCCATTCCCATTATTGCT
>JBBKWK010000327.1:0-6102 GCA_037968915.1 Pontixanthobacter sp. | reverse complement strand
CACATCGACGGTGACGATTGGCAATCCAAAAAAAACTGCGAAGGCGAATTCCAGCCCTCTGCCGGCAAGGTGCCGGTGTTGTGGGATGGTGAAGTGGTTGTCTGGGATAGCCTCGCAATCACGGAATACATGGGCGACAAGGTTGGGCGCGACCGGTTCTGGCCCAAGGCTGACGATGCGCGCGGCATGGCCCGGGCAATGGTTGCCGAAATGCACTCGTCCTACCTTGCCTTGCGGCGCAATTGCCCGATGAACATCCGCGCCCGTGTCGCTATCGATCTGGATGATGCCACAAAGGCCGATATCGTCCGCATTCTGGGCCTCTGGGCAGAGGCGCGTGCGCGGTTCGGCAAGGGCGGTCCGTTCCTGTTCGGCACTTTCAGCGCCGCCGATATCTTCTACGCTCCAGTTGTCAGCCGCTTCCTGACCTACGGCATCGGTGTTCCGGGTTTTGCCGAAGCCTATATGCAGGCGGTGTGGGAACATGACTGGATGCAGCATTGGATCGAGGGCGCGATGGCCGAAGAATGGACCATTTCGCAATTCGAAGTGGGCAAGCAAACGTGAGCGCTGATCCGCTTGCCAACGTAAAACATCTGATAGCCTGCGAAAGCGTGACACCAGCGCGCGGCGCGGTTTTTGATATGATGGAAGAGATGCTGAGCCCGCTGGGGTTTGAAGTTCATCGCTTCACCAAAGGAGAAGGTCCGGAAGGTAGCGAGGAAGAGCCGGTCGAAAACCTCTTTGCCATTCGAAAGGGACCGACAGGGTCGAAACATTTCGCTTTCGCCGGGCACCTTGATGTGGTGCCGCCGGGAGATGGCTGGGATAGCGATGCCTTCACGCCTGAAAAGCGCGGCGAGTTACTCTACGGTCGCGGTGCAGTGGACATGAAAGGCGCCATCGGCTGCATGGTCGCTGCGGCCGCAGAAATTTCTGCGGATGCCGGGACCATCAGCTTCATCATCACAGGCGACGAGGAAGGCCCCGCTCTCCACGGCACACGCGCTTTGATCGATCATATGCGCGATGTGGGCGAAGTGCCCGACCTGTGCCTCGTGGGAGAGCCCACCAGTGTCAATAAGCTGGGCGACATGATGAAGATCGGGCGGCGCGGCTCGGTCAACATCTGGTTGGAGGTTGACGGCACGCAGGGCCATGTCGCCTATCCGCATCTGGCCGATAATCCGCTGCCCAAGATGGTGCGCATTCTGGCTGACCTCGATGCGCTGGTGCTGGATGAGGGGACCAACTGGTTCCAGCCGTCCAATCTGGAGATCACCGATCTGGAGGTTGGCAATCCGGCCCATAACGTCATTCCCGATACCGCCAAGGCCCGGATTTCAATCCGCTTCAATGATCTGCACAGCGGCGCGTCCCTATCCAAAATAGTCAGCGAGATCGCCGAAACGCACGGCGGTATTGCCCGCCCGATCATTTCCGGCGAACCGTTCCTGACCCCGCCGGGTGAATTTTCGGCGATGATTGCAGCAGCGGTGAAGGCCGAAACGGGGATTGAACCCGAAGCATCCACTACCGGCGGCACCTCTGACGCGCGGTTCCTGCGGGCATTATGTCCGGTGATCGAATTCGGTCTGATCAACGCAACCATGCATAAGCGCGACGAGGCGGTGGCCATTGCTGATCTTGAAACGCTCAGCCGGATCTATGCGCGGATTACGAAGGCGGCCTTGGCTAAATGAGCATCCGGGCTTGCCTCCACACTTTGCGGGCTGCACAAGGCCAGCCGCACTGTGATTGCAGGCACTACATTGGGGCGCAGGGGATTACCGCATGTTGAAGTTCTGGTTCGCAACGCCCTTGTGGCAGCGGGTAATTGCCGCACTCATCCTGGGCGTACTCGTCGGCTCGTTTTGGGGACCAGGTGCGGAAAGCATCAAGATCATCGGCGACGTTTTCATCGCCTCGATCAAGATGCTGGTGGTGCCGTTGATCTTCTTCTCGCTGGTTTCCGGTGTTGCGGCGATCGGCGACTTGCGCAAATTGGGGGCCGTCGGTGGCCGCGCGCTTATTCTGTTTATTGTCACCGGTCAGATCGCGGTCTGGCTTGGATTGGGTCTTGGAACATTCTTCGCGCCCGGGCTGGGCGTCGATACCAGCGCCATCGATATGGGCGCGATTCCCCCGCCTAATGATACCACATGGCGTGAAATGCTGTTGTCGGTCGTCCCGCAAAGTCCGGTGCAGGTGATGGCCGATGTCGCCGTGCTGCCGCTGATTGTGTTCTCGCTGCTGATCGGCATCGGTATCCTGATGGCGGAAAAAGAGGGCGAGCCGGTTCAGAAAATCTTCGATAGCGGCTCGATCATCATGCAAAAAGTGACCATGGTGGTGATGGAACTGACACCATTCGGGGTATTTGCCCTGATGGCGTGGGTGGCCGGAACGCTGGGCTTGGATGCGCTCTACGCGTTGGCGAAGCTGGTTGCGCTCAATTATTTTGGCTGTTTGCTGATCATAGTCGTGATGTATTCGGCGATGATAAAATTCCTCGCCAAATTGCCGGTAATCCCGTTCTTCCGCGGGATCGTGGATGCAATGGCGGTCAGTTATTCGACCGCCTCCTCCAACGCGACATTGCCGGTGACGTTGCGGTGCGCGCAGAAGAACCTCGGCATCAGCCCGAGTGTTTCTAGCTTCGTGATCTCGCTTGGCGCGACGATCAATATGAATGGCACGGCGATGTATCTGGGTCTGGCGACCCTGTTTGGAGCGCAGATTTTCGGCGTGGACTTGTCGCTTGGCCAGTACTTCCTGATCTCGATTTTGGCGACATTGGGCGCGATCGGCGCAGCGGGTATCCCCGGCGCGGGCCTGATCATGATGGCGCTGGTGTTCGGCGCGGTTGGCGTGCCGCTGGAAACCATCGCCTTTGTGGCTGGGGTGGACCGGATCATGGACATGATGCGCACCACCACCAATGTCAGCGGTGACGCGGCGGTGGCGACCACTGTTGCCGCAATGACCGGCGAAATCGACCGCGAGGAAATGATCAGCGCGGACGACGTTTGAGGGGGCGGTTTTCTCTCACGGCTTGTTGGCTGCGCCAACGCTTCCGAGGGGCGGTCTAACTGGCAGGCGGGCAGTCGCCCTTGCGGTTCGCATGCGGCGAACCGGTCTTTGTTATCTGGCGGGTTTTTCTTCGGTCTTCTTCCTGAAGCTGCACAAATTCGCGACATTACAGCGCCAGCATTCGGGCGTTCGCGCTTTGCAGACATAGCGGCCGTGCAGGATCAGCCAGTGATGGGCATGACGGCGGAAGGGCTGCGGGACGCGCTTTTCCAGCTTCGCCTCAACTGCTTCGGGGGTCTTGCCCTTGGCAAGGCCGGTGCGGTTGCCGACACGGAAAACATGCGTATCGACCGCGAAGGTCTCCATCCCGAAGGCGCAATTCATCACGACATTGGCGGTTTTGCGGCCAACACCGGGCAGCAGGGTCAGCGCATCGCGGCTTTCCGGAACCTCGCCGCCGAAATCCGCGATCAGCATTTCGGATAAAGCGATGACATTCCTGGCCTTGGAATTGAACAGGCCGATGGTCTTGATGTGCTCCTTCAGCCCGTCCTCGCCCAAAGCGACCATTTGTGTTGGCGTTTTTACCTCGGCAAATAGCGCCCGTGTCGCCTTGTTGACCCCGACATCGGTCGCCTGAGCAGACAGCGCCACGGCCACCACCAATTGATAGGTGTTGCCATATTCCAATTCGGTTTCCGGCTCGGGATTATCTTCGGCCAAGCGGCGAAAAAATTCGAAAATCTGGTCTTTGGTCATGCAGCTGGGTTCACAGGTCCAACACGTCATTCATCGAATAACGGCCAGCACCTTTGCCGATCAGCCATCCCGCCGCCTTGACCGCACCGCGCGCAAAGATCATTCGGTTTTCGGCATTGTGCGACAAGGTAATGCGCTCTTCGTCTCCCGCGAGAATGACGCTGTGATCACCCGCCACGGTACCGCCGCGCAAGGATGCGAATCCGATTGCTCCCTTGGCCCGGGCGCCGGTCTGGCCGTCACGCCCGCGCTCGGAATTGGCGGGGAGGTCAATCCCCCGGCCCTCTGCCGCCGCTTCGCCCAGCAGCAGGGCGGTGCCGGATGGAGCATCGACTTTCATCCGGTGGTGCATCTCGACCACTTCGATATCCCATTCATCGCCCAGCCGCGCAGCCGCCTCACGCACCAGATGCGCCAGCAGCGTGACGCCGAGTGAGGTATTGCCGGTTTGCAGTATCGCCACCTTTTTTGCGGCAGTATCGATGGCCGCATGGTGGCCCGCCTCCAGTCCGGTAGTTCCAATCACCAGTGGAACGCCCGCTGCTATCGCCGCATCGAGATTGGTCTGCAAAGCCGCTGGAGCAGAAAAATCGACCAGCACATCGGACTTGGACGCCAGCGCGGCGACATTACCGCCCTTGTCGATCCCGCCGGCGAAATCGTGCCCGGCGTCGGTAATGGCTTGCCCCAGCGCCTGACCCATGCGGCCCTCGCTGCCGATAATGCCGATCGCGGCCATGCTGTGTCCCCTCAAAGGTCTGGATAGGCGTCCAGCACCCTTGTGGCCCCGGCAACGCTAAGATGATGGCTATCGAAATAGAGCGGATGGCCGTCTGCGACAATGACGGTTTTTTCGCCGAGCACCAAGACCTTTGCCGGATCGATGATCTGCACGCCCTGTGCGCGCCATTGCGGGAATTTCTGGGTGATCCACCTTGTGTCTGCCAGATAGTCGCTGCGAGGAGCGGTCCGCGCTTCCAGCCCGCCAATCGCCAACCGTCGGGGGACTTCGAATGTTTGGCGCGGTACGGGGCCGATCAAAATCACTTGCTTGCCGGATTGCCGAAGTCGGGAAATCGTTCGGTCCAGCGGCGTCAAGACATCAGCGTTGCGGTCAAGCTCGCTTGCCCAGAAACTGGCGAGGTAAACGGTTTTGATCTTGGGATTGCTATCGATTTCTTCCGCCACCCACTGGTTAAAACGCGCACAATCTGGATCGCTTGCCGGATCATACCCCAGCGCGGGCGGACAGCTGGCGCGGGTGCGTTGCGCAATGGATTGGCCCCGCTGCTCCAGCTTCTGCCCAAGCGCCCACGCCAGTTCGACCCCGTGGCTGTCCCCCCAGATAATTGACGTAGGCGGCGCTTTTGCACCCAGCGTACATTGGCTCCAGTCGCCGCCGATCTGATTCGCCATGCAGGCATCGCGGGCCGGGCTGATATCGGTTTTTGCCGCCGCCAATTGCACGGCGGATGCGGGGAAGCGCGCGCTCCATCCGCCCATCGAGACCATAACCAGCGCAATCGCGGAAAGCGCGGCCATGCTGCCGCCGCTCCACCAGAAAGTTCGTTTGCCATCGAAGCGGCGATGGTCGCGAAAGGGCCCCTCGACAAAGCGCCAGCTGAGCCATGCGGCCACCAGCGATCCGGCGATGACCGCCGCAGATTGCACCGGGCTGAGGGGGACGCCCTGGCTATATTCGGTGAATACGATCAGCGGCCAGTGCCACAGGTAAAGCGAATAACTGATTAGTCCGATTCCCACCGGCAGACGCAGGGATAGCAGGCGTCCCGCCAGCGTACCGGGCGCGCAATGGATCAGCGCCGCCGCCCCCAACACGGGGGGAAGTGCAGCTATTCCGGGAAACACCGTCGCCTTGGTATAAAACATCGCTGCACCGATTATCGCGGCGAGGCCCGCCAGACTGATCACTTCCCGTACCACCCGTTGCCTGATGTCGGGGATCGCGCCCAGCGCCAGCAAAGCTCCGGCCATCAATTCCCAAGCGCGGGGCGGCAGGAGGTAGAATGCAAAGCCGTCTGGCAGAGCCTGCGTTTTGAAAGCCCAAAGGAAACTCAGTCCTGCCAGCAGCAGGATTGAGGCAAGGCGCAGACGGGGCGCGTGGCGGGCGATCAGATACAGCAGAACCGGAAAGACGATGTAAAATTGCTCCTCCACCCCCAATGACCAAGTGTGCAGCAACGGCATGGTTTCCGCCGCGCTCTGGAAATAGCCGGCCTGTGAAAAAAACCAGACATTGGCGAAGAAACCCAGCGCAGCCAGCGCAGAACGCGGCACGCTCTCGTAATC
>JBBKWK010000326.1:0-5394 GCA_037968915.1 Pontixanthobacter sp. | reverse complement strand
GTTTACTCGCTGACCAAATATGTCGGCGGCCATTCCGATCTGGTCGCTGGCAGCATCGCTGGACCCAAGAGCCTGATGGACCCCGTCCGCGCACTGCGCAACACGATGGGCGGCATTTGTGATCCCAACACCGCGTGGATGCTGCTCCGTTCGCTCGAAACCGTGGAACTGCGGATGCAGCGTGCGGGCGAAAACGCGGCCAAGGTTTGCGCCTTCCTCCGCGATCATCCTAAGGTCGAGAGCCTCGGCTATCTCGGCTTCATCAGCGATCCGCGCCAACAGGACATTTACGACCGGCATTGTCTGGGCGCAGGCAGCACGTTTTCGCTGTTTATCAAGGGCGGCGAGGCAGAGGCATTTCGCTTCCTCGACAGCATGACCATCGCCAAGCTGGCGGTCAGTTTGGGCGGGACCGAAACCCTCGCCAGCCTGCCCGCCGCGATGACTCATCTATCCGTGCCGGACGAACGAAAGGCCGCGCTGGGCATCACCGACAATCTGGTGCGTATTTCGATCGGCATCGAAGACCCGGACGATCTGATCGCCGACTTCGAACAGGCGCTTGCTAAGGTTTAAAAATCTTTGTTATTCTGCCGGTGCCCTCCAGCAAATCTTCAAAGAACAGCGACACCAGCATCGCTTGACTGGTCACGCCAGCTTTTGCGTAAATCTGGCTGAGCTGCGAGCGGACAGTTCCATTCGCAGCGCGGCGCAGCGCAGCAATCTCGGTAACGCTGCACCCTTTGAGCGCGAACAGCGCCACTTCCTGTTCGGCGCTGGACAGGTTCCATTCCAGAAACCGCAATTGCACCAGATCACCCAGCGCACCTCTGGCTACTGACAGCGCCTGATCGCGCCGCCGCGCTTCGGCCAGCAAGCGGCGGGTGTGCGCGGCACTGATGACCACGCCGGCCAGCAGGGCGAAGGCGACCAGAAATTCCATGATTGATCCCGCCGCCACGCCCTCGGCGGCGGCATCGTCCAGTGTATCAATCACAAAATAAATCGCGGCGATGGCCTGCAGGCCAACCAGTCCGGCAATCGCCAGCGCTTTGCGGTTGGACAGGATGGTGGTTGGGCCAGTCAAAGTCATCAAATTCCTCATACCACAAACGCTTAGCCTGCCTAATCTAAGCGTCTGCTTATGGCCAACTTCCAAAATCGGTTGCAGATCGACCGCTCCGGGATTGCTTCCGGCCGATCAGCACAGGAATAAAATTGTGACAGCTTCGCATACTAGCGCCTCCAGCCCAATCACGCTCAGTAAAGTACCCGCCGTTACGCTTGGTTTCTGGATCATCAAAATCCTCGCCACCACGTTCGGGGAAACCGCTGGCGATTCGGTGAGCATGAGCGGGCTGGGCGAAACCACCGCGCAAGCCGGGCAAGGCGGGCTCAACGGCTATCTGGTCGGCACGGCGATCTTTGCCAGCCTGCTGGCGCTGCTGGTTGCGCTGCAAATTCGCGCGCGGAAATTTCACCCGTTTCTTTATTGGGCGACGATCATCGCTTCGACCACGGCAGGCACGACGATGGCCGATTTCGCAACCCGATCGCTCGGGATCGGCTATCCCGGCGGATCGATCCTGCTGCTGGGACTGGTGCTGGCATCGCTGGTCATTTGGTACCGCTCGTTGGGCAGTATTTCGGTCAGCACAGTGCACGAACCCAAGGCAGAGCTGTATTACTGGCTGACGATCACCTTCTCGCAAACCTTGGGCACTGCGCTGGGCGACTGGGTGGCGGATGGATCGCTTGGCTATCTCGGCGCAGCAGTGATTTTTGGCGGACTGCTCGCGTTGGTTGCTGCAGCCTATCACTGGTCCAAAATCAGCCATGTGGCGCTGTTCTGGACCGCCTTTATCCTCACCCGTCCATTGGGCGCGGTCGTCGGGGATTTTCTGGACAAACCGGTTGCGCATGGCGGGCTGGAGCTAAGCCGCGCAGTCGCCACTTTGGTGCTGGGCGCAGCGATTATGGTACTGATCTGGATGCTGCCGCAGCGAGCCGGAAAGGTCGCGCATTAGTTCGGGGGGAAGGTTCCTAGCCCTTCCACTCCCGCCGTTCCTCGGCTTGTTTCAAAACCTCGTAGGCGACCTGAATCTTCTGGAATTCCTGCGCGGCCTCGGCGTCGCCCGGTTTTACATCGGGGTGCACTTCTTTCGCCTTGGCACGGAAGGACTTCTTGATCGCATCAAAATCAACGTCGGCTTCCAGCTCCAAAGCCTCCAGCGCGCGCATTTCATCGCCGCTGCGGCTGCCGTCACCTGATCCGGCCCAGCCATAATGCGATGCTTCGGCATAGCCGGAATTGTCGCGGTTTTCGTTCTTAACCCGCTCGGCTGCCTCGGCCTTGTCCAGACCTTCGAAATAATCCCATTTGGAATTGTATTCGGCGGCGTGTTTCTGGCAGAAATACCACCGGTCCGGGCTGTTGGAAGCCTTGGGCGCGGGGCATAGGCCGGGCTCGTCACACAGATGGCGGTCGCAGGTGCGCTGCGCCGTCGCCGCCTGGTCACTGCCATAACTGCGCCAGCGGGGAAAGCCCCAATCGTTGGATCGGCGTGCGCCGACCATCAGTTAATCTCTCTTGTCATATGTCGCACCATATAGGGTCTTCAGCGAAAATTGGCCACCGCTGGTTTTTTGCCGGGATACAAAGGTTACGTTAAGCATTATGTTGCAATGCAGCAATTGTAATTTGGCGCATTTTGCAGCCGATTTAATATGCAGCGGAGTTTGGTACCTTGAGTAAGCAATTGGCTATTTCAATCGCGTTTTCCGTGATGACGATGTCGGCATTCGTGTTGTCCGCTGCCCCGCTGCAAACTGGCGCCGGGGTCAACGCCCTGCAAGAAAATGGCGCGGTAGCCGAAGCCGCCGCGCCATCCTTGTTCAGAGTACTCTCGCGCAATTGATCAGTTGATCACAACCGTTACCGCACGGCGGTTCTGCGCCCATGCCTGAGCGTCGGAGCCCAGAGCAACCGGGCGTTCCTTGCCGTAGCTGACGGTGGCAACCCGGTTTGCCGGGATGCCCAGACCAACCAGATAGTTCTTTGCCGAATTGGCCCGGCGTTCGCCCAGCGCAAGGTTGTAATCGCGTGTACCGCGTTCGTCGGCGTGCCCTTCGATGGTTACCGCGATGTTGGTATATTGCATCAGATATTGTGCCTGCGTCTGCAGGGCAGCGGCATCCGCGCTATCAATGTTATACCGATCGGTGTCGAAATAGATGATGTTCTGGCCATTCACGGCATTTGCGAAATGCGCCTGTGTTCCCAGCACCGCACCGACCGGGGCAGTGGTTGTGGAGGTAGCGGCCGGAGCGACCGTCGCCTGCTGCGGCGGCAATTCCTTCGGGGCGGAGCTTTTACAACCCGCGAGTGCGATCGTACTGGTTAGCAGTACGGCGATGATGATTTTGCGATTCATGGGGCATCTCCTTGGTGGTTTTTAAAATTCTGTGCGACCCGTATGACCGGGTATATGACAAAGTTAAGGCAGAATTGGGCCCCAAGCGGGGTCGGAAGCGTCAGCGGGAGTATCCAGCCGGCGTTCGTTGCGCCCGGTCAGATCGACCTGCCACAAGGATGCCCGACCTGAATTTCGTTCGGTGCGGAAATATTGGATAATCCGGCCATTGGGGGCCCAGGTAGGTGCCTCGTCCTGCCACGCATTGGTCAGGAACCGCAGTCCGCCACCGCCGGGGCTCATAACCGCAATCCGGAAATCACCCGCAATATGCGTAAACGCAATCTGATCGCCGCGCGGGCTCCATTCCGGCGTCGCTGCACGGCCGCCGAAAAAGCTGATCCGCTTCTGGTTCGAACCATCGGCATCCATCACGTAAATCTGTTGGGTGCCGGACCGGTCGCTTTCGAACACGATTTTCTTTCCGTCTGGCGAAAAAGAACCGCCGACATCAATCCCCGGCGTACTGGTAAGGCGAGTACTTTGTCCGCCATCGGCCGATACACGGTAAATGTCGGTATTGCCCGCAATTGCCATCGAATAGAGGATCGACCGGCCATCGGGTGACCAGCGCGGGGCAAATGTCGGATTGGTGCTCTGCGTCACCAGCGTCTGCTTGCCCGCGCCAATATCATACACGTAAATGCGGGGGTTCCCGTCAACATAGCTGAGATAAACCAGCTTACGGTAATCGGGCGAATAGCGCGGCGTCAGCGCAGTCGAGCGTCCGGTGGTGATGAACCGGTGGTTGGCACCATCGGAATCCATGATCGCCAGCCGCTTGGTGCGGTTATCCTTGGGGCCAGTTTCCGCGATATAGGCGATCCGGCTATCGAAAAACGGGCTTTCCCCGGATAGGCGCGAATAAATCAGGTCGGCACATTTATGCGCCGCCCGCCGCCAATCGCGCGCGGGAACGACCCAGCCCTGCCGGACCAGCTCCGATTTCAGCGCAACATCGTAGAGATAGCAACCTACCGTCAGCCGCCCATCCGCGCCTGCTTTGACATAGCCATGCACCAGCATTTCCGCGCTGCGATTGGACCAGCTGGCCCATTCGGGGGCGGTCACTTGCGGGAACGTGGGCTGCGGCAGGCCGTCCGGGCCGGAAGGTTTGAACAAACCATTGTTTTTAAGATCGGCGCTGATCACACGGGCAAGTTCTTTGCCCAGCGCAGCGGTGCCGCTGGCATTGGCTGCGGTCTGCGTATCACGGTCAGTCGCAAAGCCAGCTATGGCTATGCCGAGATCATCGAGTTCTCCCTGAAAAGTGATTTTGCCGGTTAGTCCGCCTTCATCAACTGTTTCAACTTGCGGGTCGATCGGGGGAGGCGTGCCCAAATCCTGCGCCGCTAGCGGCGCAAAAGGTGCGGCCAACATAAGCAGCAAAAAAACAACAATTCTCTTCATTGTGCCAACTCCCAGTTGAACTCTAACGGACCGACACGCTTCCATGCCTCATAATATTCGGCAGGAAGGTCATCAAACGGCGCGGCACGAATAACAGCGCGCACAGCCAGTTCACCATGGCGTTGCGCCTGTGCCCGGTTGGCATCGGTAACTCCGCTTTGGCTTACCACTTGCGGGGTGCCGCGGATACTTCCATCCGGATTTAGATTGAAAACAACCTTCGAAACCAATTTTTCAGTATCAACTCCCGAAGGCGGCTCCCACTTGGGGCGAATTCGGCGCGAAATTGCTGAAAAGAGAGACGCCTTCGCACTGGCGCCGATCTGCGAAGCAGGCAGGCGCGTTTCCGAGGATGTAGTGCTTGTGCCAGCGCCGGGTAGAAAATCTGCTCCGATACGGCTGCCGCCAGCGGGTCTGGTAGCCGGTTTGGCGGGTGCGACAGCGGCGCGGCTGGGGCGTGCGACGGGGCGATCCGGGCGGCGGCGCGGCGGCTCGGGCTTTGCCTGTACAC
>JBBKWK010000325.1:0-2884 GCA_037968915.1 Pontixanthobacter sp. | reverse complement strand
GCTTCGTCAGTTTCCACATGAACTTCATCGCCATCGCGTTGCATAGCAGTAATACCCCTGAAAATTCGTTCGGCCGAAAGATCAGCCCTTCATAAACCTCACTACGATTGTAAACAATCATCGTTCCGTTGGAAACTGCGCAAGCAAGTTGCCCGATTAGTCACGCAGCAGTTCGTTGATTTCGGTCTTGGAGCGCGTCTGCGCGTCCACCGTCTTGACGATAACCGCGCAGGCGAGCGACGGGCCAGGCGTGCCATCCGGCAAGGGTTTGCCAGGCAGGGCGCCGGGGACAACCACACTGAAAGGCGGAATATGTCCGGTCACAATTTCGCCCGTCGCCCGGTTCACAATCTTGGTGGATTGGGTGATGAACACCCCCATCGCCACGACGCAGCCTTCGCCGACCTGAACCCCTTCGACAATTTCTGAGCGCGCGCCGATAAAACAATTATCGCCGATGATGGTTGGATTGGCCTGCATCGGTTCCAGTACGCCGCCGATCCCGGTTCCGGCGGAGATATGGCAGTTCTTGCCAATCTGCGCGCAACTACCGATTGATGCCCAGGTGTCGACCATGGTCCCATCGTCCACATAGGCGCCGATATTGACGAAGCTGGGCATCAGCACCACGCCGCGTCCGATATGGCTACCACGCCGTGCGACCGCACCGGGCACCACACGAAAACCCGCTTCGCGAAAACGTGCATCGTCCCAGCCGTGAAATTTGCTCGGCACCTTGTCGAATGCGGGCGCCCCGGCGGATCCGCCGTCCATCACCGCATTGTCATTCAGGCGGAAGGACAGGAGCACGGCTTTCTTGAGCCATTGGTTGACTTTCCAGCTTCCTTTACCGTCGGGCTCCGCCACCCGCGCGCTGCCGCTGTCGAGCATTTCCAGAGCGGCATTCACCACTTCCGCCACATCGCTGCTGGCGGGAGTTACCTCAGCGCGATTTTCCCACGCGGCTTCGATGGCTTTTTCAAGGGCTGGCTCGCGGGTCTGGGTCATGGTCGGCTTTCGGTTGTGATTGACTGTTGTGATATGCTGGGTTCACTTGTGGCTGCTAGCCGCGCGGGCCTGACTGGGCAAGCCAGCACTCGAGACTGCCCTCCTGCTGCAATGGAGCAGACCTGATACTGCCGCGCTGCGTTTCCGGACTGTGTCGTTCAGGCGTTGGTTACCCATTGCGTGTTAGCTAGCGATAAATTTCAAAGGGTCGAATAATGTCAGCGATTAATTCCATACCGCGATATGCCGGGCGACTGCGCTTTGGCAGCGCGCTCGCGGCAGTGGCAGTTCTCACGGCATGCGGCGGCGGATCAGGCGGGGGCGTTGCAACTACGCCGAGGCCAGTCCCAACACCGACTCCTACACCAACCCCATCACCTACTCCAACCCCTACTCCAACCCCTACTCCGACACCGACGCCCACTCCAACTCCGACCAGCTTCAACACCGCTGAATTCCGCCGCTCAGACGGGCCAAGCTTTCATAATGCGGTGACTGCTTGGAGCAGCGGGATCACCGGTAGCGGGGCGACCATTGCGATCATCGACACGGGGATCGACAGTGATAGCCCCGAATTCACCGGTCGCATCAGCGCCAGTTCCAGCGATGTCGCGGGATCTCGCGGGTTCAATGCAGAGGACGATCACGGCACCAATGTTGCGCTGATTGCGGCGGCAGCACGCGACAATACCGGCGTGGTTGGTATTGCCTTTGACGCCACTATCCTGGCTTTGCGGGCCGATAGACCGGGCAGTTGCGCGACCGAAACCGACGAAGCGCTGGACGGCTGCGTGTTCTTCGACCGCGATATTGCGACCGGCGTTGACCGCGCGGTTGCCGCTGGTGCGAAAGTCATAAATCTAAGCTTGGGCGGCGGTGATCCCAGCAATGTACTGCTCAGCGCGATCAGCAGGGCGTCCGCTGCAGGCGTGGTGATTATCGTGTCGGCCGGTAATGACGGCGATAGTACCGAGGCCGGGATTGATCCCAATCAACCCGATCCCTTCGCGTCCGGCCTGCTTGCAGCGGGCGGGGCCAATGTGATTATTGTCGGATCTGTGGACGAGAATGGCAATTTTTCCAATTTCAGCAACCGCGCGGGTAACAGCGCACAATCTTACCTTTCCGCGCGAGGACAGGCGATCTGCTGCGCCTATAAAGATGGCGAATTGCAGATTACAACCGATGCCAATGGAAACCGGTTTGTAACATTATTTTCCGGCACCAGCTTTGCCGCACCGCAAGTATCGGGCGCCGTAGCCCTGTTGGCGCAGGCCTTTCCCAATCTGACAGGGGCGCAGATCGTCGAAATCCTGCTGACCACCGCACGCGAAGGCGGGGATGCCGGGATTGATGCGATCTTCGGGCGGGGCATTCTCGATATAGCCAATGCGTTATCGCCGCAGGGCACCACCAGATTAGCGGGCAGCACCGTGGCATTCGCGCTGGGCGATCAGACCGGCTCTGCCTCCACCGCAATGGGCGGCGCGCTCGATAACGTCTCCCTGGATGCAATCCTGACCGACAAATACAACCGTGCCTATACATACGATATCGGCAGGGGTCTGGGCGGCGCAGCAATCCGTCCGCGGCTTTCAGGCGCGGTAGATACGCGCAGTCGCCGCGTGTCGGGCGGTGCAGGCGCGGTATCGCTCGCCTTCACCGTCAGCAATGTTGCAACCGGCAGTAATGGCTTGGCGGAAGCCGTTCCGCTGCGTCTTTCGCCGCAGGACGTCAGGGTTGCGCAGGTTCTGGCCGCCCGGGTCGCATTGCAAATTTCGCCCGATACGAAAATGGGCTTTGCCTTTTCCGAAGGGGCAGACGGCCTGGTAGCGCAGATGCAGGGGCACAGCCGTCCTGCCTTCATGATCGCCGG
>JBBKWK010000324.1:0-3197 GCA_037968915.1 Pontixanthobacter sp. | reverse complement strand
AACATATAGGAGCTGTCTTTCACCATGAAGATGAAGTCGGTCATCGCGGGTGAATACACCGCCCCGCCCGCGCAGGGTCCCATGATAAGGCTGATCTGCGGCACCACGCCGCTGGCCAGCACATTGCGCTGGAACACATCGGCATAGCCGCCCAGCGATGCCACGCCTTCCTGAATACGCGCGCCGCCGCTGTCATTCATGCCGATGACCGGCGCGCCAACCTTCATCGCGCTGTCCAGAACCTTGCAGATTTTCTCCGCATGGCGTTTTGACAGGCTGCCGCCGAACACGGTGAAATCCTGGCTGAAAACATACACCAGCCGGCCATTGATGGTGCCGCTGCCGGTGACCACCCCGTCACCCGGGATTTTTTGTTCAGCCATGCCGAAATCGGCGCAATCGTGTTCGACATACATATCGAGCTCTTCGAAGCTGTCTTCATCCAGCAGCACATCGATCCGCTCGCGCGCGGTCAGCTTGCCCTTGGCGTGCTGTGCATCGATCCGCTTCTGTCCGCCGCCCATAATGGCAGCTTCACGGCGGCGTTCCATCTCGGCGATATTGGCTGACATTCAGGTCCCTCGAATTGCGTGGCTTTGCCTAGCCACGCCCCGACCGTAGGGTCAATAGCGCCCGAAGCTGGATTCTCTATTCCGATGCATAGGAATGCACAGCTATCCGACTTTAACTACCCCGTGAGCGATCAGGCTGCGCGCGCAATCAAGAATGCTTTCCTCCTCGGGCCGGGTTTTCCAGCCGAGCCGATCAAGCGCATGGCTCGCATCGGAATGGCGGGTTTTGCCGATTTCGCTTTTCAGCGACCGCAAACCTGAATTGAACAGCGACAGAATAGAAACCAACCAGTTCGGCATAATTTTGGCCGGCGCCTTACGGGCCTGTTCACCCAGCCCATTGCGCAAGACTTCGCTTATCTCGATCAGCTTCATGAATTTGCCCGATGCAATAAAGCGTTCGCCCGCCAGACCGGGCTCCTCAAGACAGCGGACATGCAATTCAGCAACATCGCGCGTGTCCACCACACCGAAACCCACATCGGGCGCGCTCGGGACCGCCCCGCTCAGCAATTGCTTTACGATCTGCACGGAAGGCGAGAAATCAGGACTGTCCACTGGACCCAGCACGACAACGGGATTTATTGAAACAAACTCAATATCGCCGCCCTGCGCGGCGACCCAATCGCGGGCGGCGCGTTCAGCAATGGTCTTCGATTTTGCATAGGCGCTTACATTACCGTTGTTCAAATCGGTCCAGTCGCTTTCAGTGACGGTGTATTCATCCTCGTCCCGGCCATAGGAAATGGCCGCAATCGAGCTGGTCTGAACGAACCGCGTCACCCCAGCCGCTTTAGCAAAGCGAAGCGCCCGCAGGCTGCCTTCACGCGCCGGTACAATCATCGCATCCTCATCCTTGGGCATACGCGCCGACACCGGCGATGCGACATGCGCGACATGGGTGCAGCCCGCATTCGCTTCCGCCCAGCCCGCGTCGGACAGCAATCCGGCTTCGAACACTTTGAGGCGGTCGCCAGGCTGTCCGAACCGATCGAATAGCGCAGCTTCGCTTTTGGCCTTGTCGCGCACCGTGGTGTGGACCGTCCAATCGCGGGCGAGCAATTGCTTGATCAATTCACCCGCGATGTACCCTGTGCCGCCTGTTACCAGAACCGTGCCCGCCATGTGTCATCTCCCTTTACGCACTGGCTAGGACAATAGGTTTCGATTGGCAATCAATCCTACTTCATCAGTACCAGCTCTTCCGCCATGGTTGGATGGATCGCCACGGTTGCATCAAAGTCGGCTTTGGTCAGCCCTGCTTTAACCGCAATCGCAGCGCCCTGCATGATTTCCGGAGATTCGGGGCCGATCATGTGGATGCCGACAATCTTGTCATTCGCCGCATCGCAGATCATTTTGTAAAGGCCCCGTTCGTTCCGGCCCGCGACGACATTCTTCATCGGCCGGAAATCCGACATATACACTTTTATGGAACCCAATTTGTTGCGCGCCTCGCCCTCGGTCATGCCGACTGCGGCAATTGGCGGATGGCTGAACACCGCGCTGGGAATGCAGCCATAATCGACCGTCTTGCGATCATTATTGAACACCGTATCGGCAAAGGCCTGACCTTCGCGAATGGCTACCGGAGTCAGCTGTACGCGGTCGGTCACATCACCCACGGCATAGATGTAATCGACATTGGTCTGTGAATAATCATCGACGATGATTTCGCCCTTCTTGCCGGTTTCAACCCCGACATTTGCAAGCCCCAGTCCCTCAACATTCGGGCTGCGCCCAGTGGCGAACATTACCAGATCGACAATCTGATCATCGCAGCCGTCGAACTTGACCAGCAGTTTGCCATCGTCCTGCTTCTCGATTGACTCGAATGTCGTGTTGAACTTGAAGTCGATGCCCTTCACGGTTGAAATTTGTAACAGCCGGTCGGACAGGCTTTGATCATAGCTGCGCAGCAATACGTCCGAGCGATTGACGATGCAGACTTTGCTGCCGAATTCGTTGAAAATACCGGCGAATTCATTGGCAATATACCCGCCGCCCGCGATAATTACCTTTTCCGGCAATGCAGCGAGATGAAATGCCTCGTTGGAGGTAATCGCGTGCTCGCTGCCGGGAAAATTGAGCAGTGACGGCCGCGCGCCTGTCGCGATCAGGATGTATTTCGCGGTCACCACCTTGCCGCTCGCCAGCGTGATTTGATGGTCGCCGGTAATCTCCGCTCGCTCGTGGAAAATCTTGACATCATGGTTCTCGAGAGTTTCGGTGTAGAGCCCGCTCAGCCGGTTGACGTCCTTCAGCACGTGATCGCGCAAGCGAATCCAGTCAAACTTGGTTTCGCCAATGTCCCAGCCGAAGTTTCTGGCATCAACCAGATCCTCTGCAAAATGCGCGCCATAGACGAGCATCTTCTTGGGCACACAGCCGCGAATGACACAGGTGCCCCCAACCTGATGCTCCTCCGCCACCGCGACCTTCGCGCCGTAAGCCGCCGCAACCCGCGAAGCGCGAACGCCGCCGGAACCGGCACCGATGGTGAACAGGTCGTAATCGTAATTAGCCAAGGTTTCTCCTATTCCAACACCCAAGCAAATGCTGAGTGTCCATGATTTGATAAGCTATTTGTTGATCGGGAAATTGATCGGTTCAAATCCCATTTGT
>JBBKWK010000323.1:0-23259 GCA_037968915.1 Pontixanthobacter sp. | reverse complement strand
CTTGACTTGATTGAAGGCGATCAGACGCTGTTCGTCAGGCGGGACGAGGTTGAGGCGCAATGGGAATGGATCGACGCGATCCGCGCACTGTGGGCAGCGCAGGGGCTGGATCCGAAGACGTACACCGCCGGAAGCTGGGGGCCGAGCGCTTCGATTGCCTTGGCCGAACGCGATGGAGTAACGTGGCATGAGTAATCTCCACCCAGCCCTCGACCGCGTCACCAACCGCGTTATCGAACGTTCCAAAGACAGTCGGCGCCGCTATCTCGATCTGATTGAGTATGAGGCCGCGAACCAGCCAGACCGCAATGCAGTGTCCTGCTCCAACCTCGCCCATGCCTATGCCGGGGCGTTGGAAGATCAGCAGAAACTGAAAACCGGCCGCGGCGTAAATATCGGAATTGTCACCGCCTATAATGACATGCTCTCGGCGCATCAGCCCTATGGCCGTTACCCTGAGCGGCTGAAGATTTACGCACGCGAAGTGGGCGCCACGGCGCAGGTCGCAGGCGCAACCCCGGCCATGTGTGACGGGGTCACGCAGGGGCAAGACGGGATGGAACTCTCGCTGTTCAGCCGCGACGTGATCGCGCTCAGCACCGGTGTCGCGCTCAGCCATGCGATGTATGATGGCAGCCTCCTGCTAGGGATTTGCGACAAAATCGTCCCCGGCCTGGTGATCGGCGCATTGCGCTTCGGCCACCTTCCCGCGATTTTCGTGCCCAGCGGGCCGATGCCGACCGGCATTGCCAACAAAGAAAAACAGCGCGTCCGCCAGCTTTATGCAGAGGGTAAGGCAAACCGCGCCGAATTGCTGGATAGCGAAAGTGGCAGCTATCACTCGCCTGGCACGTGTACCTTTTTCGGCACCGCGAATTCCAATCAGATGATGATGGAAATGATGGGACTACATATTCCCGGTGCCGCATTCATCCAGCCGGGCACAAAATTGCGCCAGGCACTGGATCGATCCGCAGTTCATCGCGTCGCCGCCATCGGCAAGGACGGCAATGATTACCGCCCGCTGGGCCGCTGCGTGGATGAAAAAGCGATCATCAATGCGGCGGTCGGCCTGCTGGCCACTGGCGGATCAACCAACCACGCGATTCATATCCCGGCGATGGGACGCGCGGCAGGGGTGATCATCGACTGGACCGATCTGGACGAATTATCGTCAGCCGTGCCGCTGCTGGCGCGAGTCTATCCCAACGGGTCGGGCGATGTGAACCATTTCCACAGCGCGGGCGGGATGGGTTATGTGATCGGCCAATTGCTGGACGCAGGTCTGGCCCACCGCGACATCATGACCGTCGGCGGAGCGGATCTTGGCGCGTATGCCGAGGAACCCGGGCTGGACGGCGAAGAACTGGTCTGGCGTCCGGTCGGGACAAGCGGCGATGACACAATGCTGCGCCCGGCCTCCGATCCGTTTCAAGCCGACGGCGGAATGCGGCTGGTTACAGGAAACCTTGGCCGCGCCACCTTCAAAACCAGCGCCGTGGGCCCAGACCGATACACTATCGAAGCCCCGTGCCGCGTTTTCTCCACCCAACACGCGGTCGCGGAAGCATTTACCAAGGGAGAGCTGGACTGCGATGTCGTGGTTGTCGTCCGGTTTCAGGGGCCTCGCGCCAACGGCATGCCGGAACTGCATGCATTGACCCCGCCGCTCGGCGTGTTGCAGGACCGCGGATACAAGGTCGCGCTGGTCACGGATGGACGGATGTCGGGCGCGAGCGGAAAAGTACCCGCAGCAATCCATTGCACGCCAGAAGCTCTTGGTGGCGGTCCGCTGTCGCTGCTGCAGGATGGCGATATCGTCCGGCTATGCGCCGTCGATGGCTCGCTATCAACCAGCGCCGATCTGTCGGCCCGCACACCGGCCCCACCGCCGCCGCCCGCCAGCGGAATGGGCAGGGAATTATTTGCGATGTTCCGGACTGGCGCCGATGAAGCGGAAAAGGGCGGCTCAGCAATGCTGGCGACCGCCGGCCTATGACCGGGCAAACACTTTGACGGAGCGGATGATGGAACTCGTAACGGTTGATATCGGCGGCACCCACGCCCGCTTTGCGATTGCCACTATCGCTGATGATGGTGCGATTTCATTGGGCGAACCGGAAACGTTGCATACCGAAGATCACGCCAGTTTTCAGACCGCATGGGAAGATTTTCGCGCCCGCTGCGGCGGTTCATTGCCCTTGGCAGCCGCGTTTGCCATTGCCGGACCCGTCGGAGGAGATGTTATCCGGTTCACGAACAATCCGTGGATAATCCGGCCTTCGCTGGCACAGGAAAAACTTGGCGTTGACCGCCTGACCATCGTCAACGATTTCGAAGCCGTGGCGCATGCCGTAGCGCGGTCGGATGAAGACCAATTTCTCCATCTCGCCGGACCTGAAATTCCCTTGGCGCGGAACGGTACGATCAGCGTAATCGGCCCCGGCACCGGTCTGGGGGTGGCGCATCTATGGCGCGGCGCGGATAGCGAAGGCGCCGCCAGTTACCGGGTGCAAGCGACCGAGGGCGGGCATGCCGATTTCGCACCTCTCGATTCCATCGAGGATGCAATCCTATCGCGACTGCGCAAACGCCATAACCGCGTATCAGTGGAACGGGTGGTCGCAGGCCCAGCTATCGTCGATATCTATCAAACTCTTGCCGCGATGGAGCGAAAGGCAGTGCCCGACCTTGACGATATTGCTGTCTGGACCAAGGGCATTTCCGGTGAGGACAGCCTATGCGCCGCAGCGGTCGACCGATTTTGCATGTCGCTGGGCAGCGCCGCAGGCGATGTTGCCTTGATGCAGGGCGGCTTTGGCGGCGTGGTGATTGCCGGGGGCCTTGGCTACCGTATCCGCGAAACGTTGCTGAAATCAGGATTTGCGCAGAGATTTACCGCCAAGGGCCGATTCGAAAGCCTGATGTCGACCATTCCGGTTAAATTGATTATCCATCCCCAGCCCGGCCTGTTTGGCGCAGCGGCAGCATTCTACAGGGAATACGCATGAGCAAGATCGAAACCATTATGCGCGCTGCACCGGTTATTCCGGTGATTGTGATCGACGATATCGCTCATGCCATTCCGCTGGCGGAAGCGCTGGTTGCAGGCGGCTTGCCCGCCCTCGAAGTAACCTTGCGCACGCCGCAGGCGCTGGACGCAATCCGGGCGATGAAGCAAGTCGAAGGCGCCATCGTCGGCGCGGGTACGGTGACCAATCAGGCAGAGCTGGAGGCCGCACTTGAGGCGGGCAGCGAATTTATTGTGTCTCCCGGCCTCACCCCCGCTCTGGCTCAGGCGGCGATCCAGTATGACGTGGCGTTCCTGCCGGGCATTGCCAATGCGGGTGATATTATGATGGGGCTGGATTTAGGCCTTACTCATTTCAAGTTCTTCCCGGCAATGGCGGCAGGCGGCCTTCCAGCCCTGAAGGCTTTGGCCGCGCCCTTTAGCCAATGCAAATTCTGTCCCACCGGCGGTATCAGTCTGGCCAATGCGCCAGAATGGCTCGCCTTCAATCCCGTGCTGTGTGTCGGTGGCAGCTGGGTTGCGCCGACGGGCAGGCCCGACGTGGTCAAATTGGAAGCGGTGGCCCGTCAGGCTGCTGCAATGGGGAACACTGCATTGGGGAATACGGGCGCATGAGCCAATTTGAAAACACTGTTTCAGGCCTGACCGAACGCTTGCAGGAACTGCACGTGCTAACCCGTCAAACGCCGCTATTTAATCCAGTGTTCCAGCTCTCGCTTGACCTGTCGCGACGGTTGGAAAATGGCGAGTTGACGTTGGATACGGTGCAAAATCTGATTAGTGAGCTGGATTGCGATGCGCTGCAAAGCCGTGCCAAGCGGCTGCGAAGGTTGGTCGCGCCGGTTTCGCGGGCGGCAAACTTCGCCGCATTAAAACCGAAGAATCCGGAGGAAAGGTTCGACCAATTCCGCGCGCGCTGGGAACAGCCCGGGATGCATGCTGTGTTTACCGCGCACCCCACTTTTCTACTGTCGCCAGAACAAACGGATGCCGTGGCCCGGGCAGCAGGCAGCGATGATGAAATTTCCGATCTGGTCTGCGCGGTTTCGGGGCAACGCCCTGAAATCACCCTCAACTATGAACATGGCCGCGCGATGCAGGCGATTGCCTACGCCCAAGATGCGCGCGACCTGATCGTCGGTCAGGCATTGGAGCAAGCCCGCGCCAAATGGCCGGACCAATGGCTCGAACTCGCCCCGCTACCGGTTCGGTTCGCTAGTTGGATCGGGTATGATATGGACGGGCGAACCGATATTCGCTGGTTCGATTCCATTGGTTTTCGCCTGTCGGAAAAAGCCGAAAGGCTTGACCGTTATGTCGCAACGCTCGCCGCATTCGACACCAAGCACCCGTTGCTGCCCCAGCTCCAGGCCGCAGCGAAATATACGCATGAACGGACCAATGATTTCCGCAAGGACTTGTCCCAGCCAGCCGAACTTTCCGCCGCCGCCAACCGTCTGACACAGGACGATCCGGCCAAACTTCTGTCACTCGCGCCCATGATCGAGGCGCTGGAGGGAGAAGCAAAATCATCCGATGCCGCGCGCGCGGTCCACCTGAAATCCCTCGCCGCTGCGATGCGCGCCGATGGGCTGGGGATGAGCTGGATCCACTTCCGGGTGAATTCCAGCCAATTGCACAACGCCATTCGCCGTCTGATCGACCCGGACAATACGCTGGATCTGGGCAGCAAGGGCGCGATGGCGACCTTGCGCGAATTGCTCGCAACCGTGAAACCGCTCCGGTCGAATTTTGCCGCACTGGCTATCGAAAGCAGCACCGCGATCCGCCAGTTTCTTGCGATGGCGCAAATCCTTCATCATATCGACGGCGACGCGCCAATCCGGATGTTGATTGCCGAATGTGAACAGCCTAGCACGATCCTCGCCGCTCTGTATTTCAGCCGATTGTTCGGGATTGAAGACAAGGTTGACGTCTCACCCCTGTTCGAAACTGAAAGCGCGCTGGAACATGGCGGGCGTTTCCTCGATGCGCTGCTGGAAGAGCCGATTTATCAGGAATATGCCCGCGTACGCGGCAGGGTTGCGATTCAAACAGGCTTTTCCGATGCCGGGCGGTTTGTTGGCCAAATTCCCGCCAGCCTCGCGATCGAACGACTGCAAGGCCGGATGGCAGATGCCATGCGGGAGAACGGCTTGACTGATGTCGCCGCGCTGATTTTCAACACCCACGGCGAAAGCATGGGCCGCGGCGCCCATCCGGAAAGTTTTGCAGACCGGTTGGCATGGCCATTGAGCCCGTGGACCCGCCGCCGCTTTGTCCGAGCCGGGATCCGGTTGGAGCCCGAAGTCAGTTTCCAGGGCGGCGATGGTTATTTGTTCTTCGCCACGCCCGAACTGGCGCTGGCGACACTGACCCGAATTGCGGAAAACCGCCCGGCGGATGCCGATCCCAATGCACCAACCGATCCATTTTATCGGCGGACCGATCTCAGTCTGGATTTCTACCGCGCGATTCGTTCGCATCAGCGCGACCACCTGGAAAGTTCGACATATAGCCGGGCAATTACCGCTTTCGGCCTTGGGCTGCTGAATGAAACGGGAAGCCGGAAATCGCGCCGCCAGTCCGACTTGTCTGCCGATCGTGATATGAATTTGCGCCAGATCCGCGCAATACCGCACAATGCGATCCTGCAGCAATTGGGCTATCCGGTGAATGTTATCGCCGGCGTCGGCAGTGCTGCAGACGGCAATTATGAAGACGTTGCAGCCTTGCTACAGGACAGCGAGCGGGGCCGCCAATTGGTCCGCTTGCTGCGCGCGGCCAATGCGTTGGCCAGCATCAAGACCGTCGCGGCGTTTGGCGAATTGTTCAATTCTGCCTATTGGGCCAGCCGCCCCTATCGCGGCACCGAAAGCCATTTGTCAGATGCTTGCGAATCGCTGGCCGAATATCTGACCAAGGACGACCGCACCGGGGTGTTCAGGCGCCTCGCCAGCCGCTTACGAGTGGATGCCCTTAAACTCCACCGATTGCTCGATTTAATACCTGATGAAGCGCCGCTGCCTGACCGCGAACATACCCGCCGCACCATCGGGGTGCTTCAGTCGCTACGGCTGGCGCTGCTACAGCATATGTTCCTCAAAGCGGTGTCTATTCCGGCGTTTAGCCGCGCCAATGACATCAGCCGCGATGATGTGCTGGAAATGGTCTTTACGCTGCGGATCGACGATGCTCTGGCACAATTGCGTCGAGCCTACCCGACCAGTTTCCCGAAATTGGGCGATTTCGATATCGAAGAACCAAGCGATTATCCCGATGGCGACGGCAAAGGATATTCCGCGATCCAGCGTGATTATATTGACCCGCTGGAACGCGCTTATGATCTGACCCGCCAGATTACTACTGCGATCGCCAATGAATTTGGGGCCCATGGTTAGGGCGTTAAGGTTTGGCTGTCCGGCGTCTCTTGGTGGGACGAAAGTTCGGCGACGCTGGTAAATCAGACCGGTTTGGAGCAGGATTTACAGATGGACCCGATGATTAAATGGATTGGCGGCGCAACAGCCGCGCTGGTGTTGGGAATTGCCGGCGGAAAGTTGACCAGTGATTTCCTGCTTTCCGGCGCCGAAGATCCTGCGCCGGCGCTAGCGAGTTCCTCAACAGCCGCCGATCCCAAAACCATCGCAAATCCCGATCTGGAAACGGTTGTTAAAGCGCCAGCTGCACCCAAGGACCCGCCGCTGGTCATCAAACGGATTCTCCCGATCTCCGGGCCAATAAAATATGGCGAATGGCATTGGGATGACAAAAACGTCCCGGACGGGCCGATGGTTGTAACTGTCGATCTGGAAGCCCGGGTGATTTCGGTATTCCAAGGCGGCTATGAAATCGGTGCGGCGGCCGTGATGTTGGGGACTGACGAACATCCGACCCCGCTTGGCACCTTCCCGATCCTGACCAAGGAACGCCACAATGTTTCCGAAAAATACAACTATGCACCGATGCCGTGGACGCTGCGTCTAACGTGGGACGGAGTTGCAATTCACGGCGGTTCTACGGTGGAGAATGGATATGCCAGCCATGGGTGCATCGGCGCGCCCGACGGCTTCATGGCGAAACTGTATAAGGTCGCTGGCAAAGGCGACAAGGTTATCATCACCCGCGGCAAACAGATTGGCTTGGGTGATCCGATAGTCTGAGGACTGTTAGCCTGAATGTGCGCGCAGCGGTTCGGGTTCGAAAATCCATTTGCCGTTCGTTGCCTTGGCCGCCAAACCGCCAAGCGACCCTGGCTTGCCAGCCTCCAGCAGATCCACCAGACGGGCCACTCCGCCGCCGCGTGCACTGCCGCCAAACTGCGCGATAATCCGCGTCACCACTCGCAGGCGGATGGCGCGGGGGGCATGGGGAACATATTGTAGGCGTGGCACCTCGCCCGAGACATAGTCCTGCCATTCATTGTCCGCCGCCCAATCCAGCGCCGCATCGGCATCCGCCAGATTACTTGCACTATTTGCAAGCGCCAGCGGATCGATCCAGTCCGCAGTCACCAACGCTTGCCGCATTTTCACGCGGTCGAACCGCACATCGCGATTGGAAGGGTCACTCGCTGGGGTGACTTTGGCCTGGGCCACCACTTGAGCCAATTCTGCGCGCCGCCAGCCAAGCAGGGGCCTCAGCAGTGCAAGGCCGCTGCCCGGCATGGTGCCGCGTTCACGCACTCCGGCAAGGCCCGCAACTCCGCTACCCCGGTTGAGCCGCATTAACAGCGTTTCCGCCTGATCATCAGCGTGATGCGCAGTAGATAGTGCCGCCAGCCCTCGCTCGGCCGCCCAAATCGCCAGTGCCGAATACCGGACACGACGGGCTGCATCTTGCAGATTGCCCTCCGACACGGTCACCCGAAGGGTCTGGTGGGGCACGGCCAACTCTGCGCACAAGCCGGCCGCCATTTGAGCCTCTTGCGTCGCCTCCGGACGCAGTCCGTGGTCAACTGTCGCAGCTTCGATCTGTCCGGGAATAGCTGCATTTGCCACCAGCAGCATAGCAATGGAATCCGGCCCACCCGACACGGCAAGACCGAGTTTAAGCTGCGGCGCAACTGCACGCTCTGGCCAGATGCGATCCAGATCCTGCTGGAAAAGCCGGGTTAGATCTGGATCGACCGCCCTATCAATTGCATTTTACCTTGCGCAAATTGGACTGATATTGATCGGACAAACGGCCCGAAGCCAAGGCCGGGTAAGTGTCACCGAATTCCGCCAATGCGATGCAGGCACGGCTGGTGTCCTTCTGGGCGATCATCGTTTCAGCCAGATACAGCAAACTGTCGGGTGCGCGTGCGGCCTGTTTGTCGGCCTGATAATTGCGTAGGAACCATGGCGCAGCTTCCTTGGCCTTGCCATCATCCAGATACGCGCGGCCAAGCAGATTGCGGCCATAGCTCAAACGACTGTGGCTTGGATATTTTTCCACGAACAACGTCAATTGCTGCTGCGCTTCGGGATAGAAGCCCGCAGTCCACAAACGATAGCCATAAGAATATTCGTCATCACCGGGATCATCGGTTTGCGGTTTGGTGATTTCCTTAACCGCTGCGAGGCGGGCTGAGGTTGGGCCGGAAACAACCGCTGCAACCGGCGCCGCGATAGCTACTGGTGCCGAACTTGCCGGCGCCGGAGTCGGCGTGGGCGTGAATAGGTTGCCCGGCGTCGCGGCGGACGTTCCCGCTTCCAATGCCGCGATCCTGTTGCTCAGCAGTGTTACGGAATTTGTATTCTGCTCCGTCTGCGAGGTCAGCCCCTGCAATTGCGTTTCCATCGCGTCTAGCCGGGCCAGAATGTCGGTCACGGCTGTCGATGAATTGGGCACAGTGCTCGAAGGCACAGCAGAATTTCCGGATATCTCCGGCTCGAAGAAACGGCCCGTCCCGCCGGGAAAAACAGTCCGCTGCAATGCGCGCACTTCAGACTCGATCTTACGGATGCGGGCTTCGTCAGCACTTTGCGCTGCAGCCGGCAGGGAAGTCGCGCCCACCGCGAACACGGCAAGCCCACCGAAAATTACCCGGGAAAAAGGCGTAGTGCTGAAACGAGTGGTCATCTTGCGAAAAGCTCCTGTAATCTCAAACATGACAATATCACACTTGGCCAAAGTAGGGATGGCCATTTCAAAAACAGGAATGCAGTCAGCACTCCTAACCCCTGCTGAACATCCCGCTGCGTCCTATATCGGGCGATTCCTGCCGCACAGCCGCTTCATTGTCGAGGGGTAATCCCGGAATTAGGGGGGAAACACTTGCGCTGAATTAGTTGGCTGGATTTTGCGGCGCAGGAGTGGCGGTCTGGGCAGGCGGGGCCGACCGGGCCAGCAATGCCTCCGCGCTTACCGCGACATCGCGCATGGTCTGCAATTCTTCAGCCAATTTCGGCACGGCTTTCCCGCCCACCGTAATCGCCAGAGCCTCGGGCCGGGCCGTCCATATTTGCGGCCCTTTTGCATCAGCTGGAACGGTGAAACTTTCGTTCAGCGCCATCTGCTTTTCCATCAACCGAGTGCCCTCGGCATCGTAGAATTTGACCCAGATACCATCTTCCAGCGCAGTGAAAACCACGGGGCCAGTGGCATCGGCTGTGGGAGAATTGGCTGCGGCCACTTGCGGCGCCTTCTGTGCCTCAACCGGGGCATCGGCGACCAGTGGTCCTGGGCCGGAACCGGGGAAGAAATATCCACGAAAATAGGCAAATCCGCCAGCAATCAGCAAAATTGCCGCCAGTGCGCTGAACCATGCCAACCCACGGGTAGGAATGCGCGCCGGATCGCCCGGTTCGAAGCCTGCGGTATGCCCGCGATTATCATAGCCGCCCTCGGCCAACTCGGCGCGGACCATGTCAGCAATCCGCCGGTCATCAAGACCGACTGCCTTGGCGTAACTACGCGAAAACCCGATCGCGTAGGTGCGTCCGGGAAGACCATCGAAATCGCCTTCTTCGATCTGGCTCAAATGCCGCTGACCAATTCGGGTCTTGTCCGAAACCTGCTTGATCGTCAGCTTTGCCTCCAGGCGGGCCCGGCGCAGCAGAATACCCGCTGTGTCGAGCGGCAATGCTCCTTCGGCGTCGTCCATTCCGGCCCTGTCTTCTTCGTCCACCATAGTAATATCCCTGCAACCCGTTTTTATTTTGACGCACCAGAAGAGAGGCCGCGACCGCGTGTCAAGCGGCGATAGCAGGTCTTCTTCAGCAATTCGACGAGGCGGCTTCGTTGCACGGCGAAGCAATTTCTCTGGCCATCGCTCGTAAATGCCTAATCCACGTCAATTCCATTGGCCTCTGCCCAATCCTGCAAGGCCGTCCGCATGTCCGTTGGTGGCTGCGATAGCCAGCCGGTCATTGCCTTGGTGATTTCGTTCAAATCGACCTTTCGCACCAATTCCTTGATCGGCCCAACCGAAACCGGGGTAATCGAAAACCGCCGGAAGCCGACGCCGAGCAGGGCCAGCGCTTCCAACCTGCGTCCGCCCATTTCGCCGCAGATCCCCAGATCGACCGGTTCGCCTTCGGTAGCCTGAGCGATCCGTCTAAGGAATCGCAGGATGGCAGGGCTCAACCAGTCGTACCGTTCCGCCAGTTTGGGATTGGCGCGATCTGCTGCGAACAGGAACTGGGTCAAATCATTGGTCCCGACAGACAGGAATGACAGCTTCGGAATCAGCAAATCGAGCACTTCTGCCAGCGCCGGAACTTCCAACATCGCGCCATATTTAATGGCTTCGGGCAGAAGTTTCTTTTGCGCATGCATATATTTCAGCTGCTTTTCAAACACGGCCTTGGCCGCATCGAATTCCCAAGGTTCAGACACCATCGGGAACATTACATACAGCACTTTTCCCGCCGCCGCTTCAATCAGTGCGCGAGCCTGAATTTTTAGCAAACCTTCACGTTCCAGCGCGAGCCGCAGCGCGCGCCAACCCATCGCGGGGTTCTCGTCATTACCGGCCTCGCCAATTCGCAGATAGGGCACTGCCTTGTCACCGCCAATATCGACGGTGCGGAAAATCACCGGTTTCTCGCCCGCCGCATCCAGCACATCGCGGTAGAGGCGGAACTGCTTCTCACGCTGAGGAAGCGTGGCGGAGACCAGAAACTGAAATTCAGTGCGGAACAGACCTATGCCGTCAGCGCCAACCAGATTGAGGCTGGATAGATCATCTCGTAGCCCGGCATTCATCATCACCTGGATGCGCGTACCGCAGCGGGTAAAGGGTTCGACATCTCGTAATTCGGCATAAATTGCCTGGCGCTCGCGCGATTTGGCAAAGCGCGCGTCGAACGCTGCGTACATTTGCTGCGCGGGCCGGATAATGGCGTTGCCTGCATCCGCATCGATCAGCACTTCGTCGCCTTCGCGCACCATGCCGCGCAGGCCCCGCGCGCGCCCCAGCACCGGGATACCCATGGCGCGGGCCACGATCACCACATGAGCGGTGAGCGAACCTTCTTCCAGCACTACGCCCTTGAGGCGCCGCCGGTCGTATTCGAGCAATTCTGCCGGTCCAAGATTCTTGGCGATCAGAATGGTATCGCTTAACAATCCCTGCGTCGCGGCAGTTCCCAATTGACCGGAAACGATGCGCAACAGGCGGTTGGCGAGATCTTCCAGATCATGCATCCTGTCAGCCAGCAACGGATCATCGATTTCGCGCATCCGCATTCGGGTGCGTTGCTGAACCCGCTCAATCGCAGCCTCGGCGGTAAGGCCGGAATCAATCGCTTCGTTGATCCGCCGTGACCAGCCTTCATCGTAAGCAAACATCTTGTAGGTTTGCAGCACTTCTTCATGCTCGCCGCCCATCCCGAATTCGGCCTGGCTGGTCATGGTATCGATGCCTTCACGCATCTTGTCGAAGGCGCGGTAAACCCGTTGCCGCTCGGCCTCGATATCATCGGCCATGACCTGATTTATGGTAACGCGCGGCTGGTGGAACACCGCGACACCGCTAGCCAGTCCCTTAACCAGCGGCAGGCCGGCGATCGTCTGCGGCCCTGATCGCGCGGAATTGAGGCCCAACGCCTCCTCTTCGTCAACCAATTCGTTGTGGGCGATTAGTTCGGACAGGACCATCGCGGTGGTCTGCAGCGCCTCAATCTCGACTTCTTCGTATCGGCGCGGATCGACATGCTGGACGCACAACACCCCAACTGCGCGTTCCCGATAAACAATCGGCACCCCCGCAAAGGAATGGAATTTTTCTTCACCCGTTTCCGGCCGATATTGAAAGTCGGGATGCGCCTTGGCCTCGGCCAGATTGAGCGTTTCGATCTGGTCTGCGATCACTCCGGTCAAACCTTCGCCAATGGCCATCCGGGTAACATGAACCGCACTGAGATTGAGACCACGGGTCGCAAACAGCTCCAGCATCCCTTCGCGTAGAAGATAGATGGAGCACACCTCGCTATCGAGGTTTTCGCCGACAATCTCCACCACCCGGTCCAGTTTGCCTTGCGCATGCATGCGCGAGGCCATGACCTCGTGCAATTGTGTCAGGATCTGTCGGGCGGCGGCGGCAGCTGTCATGCCTGCGTTGTATAGCACGTCAGTCCTATTGGGAACTGCCGAACACCGCAGAAATACTACTAAACCGTCAAATTTAAGAAGAGTTTTGCGTCAAGCTTGCGCAAGCTCTTCCTTAATTCGTAATTTCATCTTTTTGAGAGCCTGGATCGTCGTGGTGTCAGGCGCTGGTCGGTTCGATTCTGCGCGTATTTTCGCATCGATACCGGCGTGTTTAACTTGTAGGGCGCTGACGTGGGACGTTGCCATATGGCTCTCCTATAATCTGGCCTTGTTGCAGGCCTGCCAAACCGACTCGGAAATCGCTTCCGAAACGGCATTAAGGATAAAAACATATTCCAGGCCATTTGCGAAGAGCGGAGTTTTCCCTAAGCGATAGTTTACTGTTGTCGTGCGACGAGACGTTGGGCCGTCATGAGGTTCGGTGTCCGCATCGATATTTTGGATTTTCGCATCATAAGGAATCGCCTGGGTGTACGAGCAGGAATTGCGCAAACGGCTGGCGGGCCTTAAAACCGAACACCGCGATCTTGACGCTGCGATAGATGCGCTGCTGCTGTCCGGATCAACGGACCAATTGCAGATTGCCCGGCTGAAAAAGCGCAAGTTGCTACTGAAAGACCAGATTTCGATGGTCGAAGATGCATTGCTTCCAGATATCATCGCCTGACTGATATCATCGCCTGCTTAGGCGAATTCGTTTCAACTTGGGACGGTGGATAATTGAGACAGCTGATCATCCTCCTTTTGCTGGCGGAAGTCGTCTCCCTCGGATAACCCGTAAGGGCATGCAACCACCCGCCGATCTCAATCGCAAGATTGTCGAAGACTTATATTGCGAAGCGTTGATGCTCGCAGATGAGGTCCGATCAATTTTCGACCTTACGCCCGTTCGCGAAACGGGAGATGAAGCAGATCGTCTGCGGCTGGTACTATCGGTGGAAGGATTGCGGACCACCACAAGAGTAATGCATGTCTTGGCATGGCTGCTCAATCACCGTGCCTTTTACTCCGGTGAACTGAGTGAATTTCAGTTGCGGCGACACAGCAGATTGCCGCCCGACCGGGCACCAGAAGAAGCCAATTTCGACTTGCTCAAGCCCGAGATCCGCAGGCTGATATTGCAATCGCAGACCATGCATCAACGGATCGCCCGGCTGGATGCAGGTTGGCGAGAACGCTATGAAATGCAGCCCGCCGCTATCCACCGTTTGCGCGAACGATTGGATCGGGCAATTTTCAAAGCCTGATTACGTGGACGATCTGATCAGGCAGCGGAAAGCGCCTTCTGCCATCCTGCAGCGCGGCGTTCACGTTCCGCAGCGGACATATCCGGGGTAAAATTATCCAGCCCCCCGCGCATCGCAGCCGATGCATCCTCCACCGTGGGATAGATTTCCGCGCCGACCGCTGCCAACATCGCCGCGCCCAGTGCTGTGGTTTCGACGAATTCGGGCCGCTCGACCTGCAAGTTCAGAATGTTGGCGACATCCTGCGCCATCCAGTCATTGGCGCTCATCCCGCCATCAATCTTGAGCGAAGTCCACTTTGCCCCGTCCGCAGCAAAGGCGCGCGCCAAATCGTCCGTCTGATGCGCCATCGCCTCCAGCGCGGCACGGGCTATTTGCGCCCGTCCGGTAGAGAAACTGAGCCCGGCAATAACGCCGCGCGCTTCCGGCCGCCAATGGGGGGCGCCCAGACCGGACATGGCGGGAACGATCACTACCCCCCCGCTGTCGGGGATCGACCGGGCCAGCGTTTCGGTTTCCGATGCAGTGCCCAGCAGGCCAAGGCCGTCGCGCAGCCATTGTACCAGACTGCCAGCGACAAACACCGATCCTTCCAGGGCATAGGTCCGCTGACCGCCCAATTGATAGAGCACCGTGCCGAGCAACCGATTGGCCGACGCAGGAATGTCCTGGCCTTTGTTCGCCAAGATGAATGCGCCGGTGCCGTAAGTCGCCTTCGTTTCGCCGGGCGACAGACACCCCTGCCCGATGGTCGCGCTTTGCTGATCCCCGGCGAGGCCCGTTATTGCAATCGGGGCACCGAACAGTTCCGGTAAGGTAGTCCCGAAATCGCCAGCATTATCGGTCACTTCCGCCAACGCGCCACGCGGTACTCCGAACAGGTCGCACAGCGCAGGATCGAAACCCGCGGCTCCCTTTCCGTTGGCCAGCGGTAACAGCAAGGTCCGGCTAGCGTTGCTGGCGTCGGAAATGAATGCGCCGCCGGTCAGCTTGAATACCAGCCAGCTTTCAATCGTGCCCAGTGCCAACGTCCCTGCCTTCGCAGCAGCGGCGACGGCGGGTTCATTGTCGATCAGCCAACGCATTTTTGTGCCGGAAAAATAGGGATCGATCAGCAATCCGGTCTGGCGCTGCACTTCCGCCTCGTACCCCGCCTCGCGAAGGTTCGCACAAAATTCCGCTGTCCGCCGGTCTTGCCACACCAGTGCATTGGCCAATGGCTCCCCGGTGGACTTGTCCCAAGCGACCACGGTTTCCCGCTGGTTGGTGATTCCAATCGCGGCAATATGGTCCGCCCCGCCCGCTTTCTCGACCATTTCGCGGGCGCAGGCGAGTGTCCGGTGCCAGATTTCCCGCGCATCATGTTCGACCCTGCCGGGTGCGGGATAATGCTGGGTCAGCTCCTGTTGCGCGCTTCCTACTAACGTACCGCCCGCATCAAACAGCATGGCGCGGGTCGAGGTGGTGCCTTCATCGAGGACGAGAATCTTTTCGGTCATGTTTCGCTTCTAACCCCAATCTTCATCCCAGCAAAAGCTGGATGACGCAATTGTGGACAGGCCGCGCTTCACTCACCATATCGGAAACATGGCGATACCCCCAAAACCGTGGCCCACCGGCTTGATCGAGCAGCCCGAACCGTTGGTGCGGCGGGTGCTTGCCCCCAATCCATCGCCCTATACCTATACCGGGACGCAAACTTATCTGGTCGGAAACGCCGGGACGATTGCCGTAATCGACCCCGGCCCGGACGATGCCCGCCATTTGGAGGCGTTGGAAGCAGCGATCGGTGATGTCAGGATCGGCGCGATCATGTGCACCCATACCCACCGTGACCACTCGCCCGCGGCCAGGCCCCTGGCAGAACGAACCGGAGCGCCGATAGTTGGCTGCGCCCCGTTGGTGCTCGATGGCGCATTGCTCAAAGATTGGGGCCCGCGCGTCGATGCACCGTTCGACCAAACGTATGCGCCCGACCGTGTGCTGGAGGAAGGCGAGAGTTTGACCGGGCCCGGTTGGACTCTGACGGCGGTTGCAACTCCCGGCCACACCTCGAACCATCTATGTTTCGCACTGGAGGAAAGCGGCGCCTTATTTACTGGCGATCATGTGATGGGCTGGTCCACCAGTGTAATAGTGCCGCCCGACGGCGATATGGCCGATTATATGGCCAGCCTGGCGAAACTCTATGAACGCGAAGACCGCGTCTATTTTTCCGCCCACGGCGCGCCAATTCAAAAACCGCGCCAGTTGGTGCGCGGGATGATGGGCCACCGCCGCCAACGGGAAAACCAGATCCTGCGGCTGTTGGGCGAAGCGCCTAATGCAATCGAGGCAATGGTGCCGCAAATGTACAAAGGCCTCGATCCGCGTCTAACCGGTGCGGCGGGGATGTCTGTGATGGCGCATCTGATCGATCTGGAACGTAGAGGCATGGTAAGGCGTTCACAGGAAGAGGGGCGTTCAGGAGATATATGGCAGACAATTTAAAATCCGCTCGCGACAGCGGCGAAAAACTCGTTTCGGCGCCAAAAGGTGAGACAAATCTTGCCCGGGTGCAGGCAGTACCATGGCTGATTGTGATCGTCCTGCTGGCCGCCACGGCGTGGCTGGGGTGGCGGGCCTTTTTCTATCAGGAGGAAGGCGATCCCGTGGGCAGCGCAATGCTCGCGTTCGAAAAACAAAATTCGCTGACCGTGTTCAGTTCCCGCTTTGAAGTGGTCGCCGAAAGCGTCGACAACCGCGGAGTGCTCGGGATTGATTTGCTCGAAAGCCGCCAAGCGGCAATCATCCCCGCTACGGTCGAATACCGGCTGGACCTGTCCAGCGTCGACCGTGACCGGTTTGCCTGGAATGCCGATGCGGAAACGCTCGATGTCACGTTGCCGACACTGAAGATATCGAAGCCCAATCTTGATGAGGCGCAGTCCAAGGTGTTTACCGAGGGCACTTATGTAACGCGCAATGCATCCACCGATCTCAGCCGTAACAATTCAGTGCAGGCAGAACGCAAGGCAGCGGCGTTTGCCAAGAACCCTGAGGTACTTGCGCTTGCCCGCACTGCGGCGAAGGATGCAATCCGGCAGAATCTTGCTATACCATTGAGTATCGCCGGGTATGGTGACGTAACCGTGAATGTCCGTTTTGACGGAGAGAAAGTCTCGTAACGAGGCTGAGGAACACAATGACCGCTGAAACCAAGCTCCCCACTGGCAACGATTTGCGCGCTGAAATTGACCGGCTGCGCCGGACACGCAATGCGGTAATTCTGGCGCATTACTACCAGAAGCCGGAAATTCAGGATATTGCCGATTATGTCGGGGACAGCCTCCAGCTAAGCCAGCTGGCCGCCGAAACTGATGCCGATGTAATCGCATTTTGCGGGGTCAAATTCATGGCCGACACGGCCAAGATCCTCAGTCCGGAAAAGATCGTGGTGCTGCCCGACATGGATGCCGGTTGCAGTCTGGAAGACAGCTGCCCGCCCGACAAGTTCAAGGCCTTTCGCGAGGCGCATCCTGACCATATTGCGCTGACCTATATCAATTGCTCGACTGAGGTGAAGGCACTGTCCGATGTGATCGTGACCAGTTCCAGCGCGGAGACGATCCTGCAGCAAATCCCCGAGAGCCAGCAGATCATCTTCGGCCCGGACCGTCATCTCGGCGGCTATCTCAATCGCAAATTCGACCGCGACATGCTGCTGTGGCCCGGCGTCTGCATTGTGCACGAGGCATTTAGCGAAAGCGAGTTGCTGAAATTGATGCAGCAACACCCGGATGCGCCAGTTGCGGCCCATCCGGAATGTCCGCCCCACGTGGTTGAACATGCCGATTATGTCGGCTCGACCAGCGGCATCCTGCAATTTGCCAAGACCTTCCCCGGCGACACGCTAATCGTGGCGACCGAGCCGCATATTATCCACCAGATGGAAAAAGCGCTGCCAGAGAAAAACTTCATCGGCGCGCCCGGTGCGGACGGAAACTGCAATTGCAATATCTGCCCCTATATGGCGCTCAATACGATGGAAAAGCTCTACACAGCGCTGCGCGATCTGGAGCCGCGCATCGAGATTGAGGAAGGCTTGCGGTTGAAAGCCAAGCAGAGCCTCGACAAGATGCTGGAAATGGCTGGCGGGACGATTGGCAAGGGCGATCTTGGGCGGGCATAAGGCCAGGGAACGGCGCGCACGCCCTACCCGAATCGATCCCCAGCGCGTTAGGCGATCATGACATCATATATCCGCTTTCTATGGGCCAAACTCAATTCGAACTACTGGTTTTATCCAGCGCTGTTTGCAATAAGCGCGGCGATACTGGCATTTTCGATGATCTGGCTCGACCGAAACGGCTTTGCCGACTTCCTCAGCAATGTGGACTGGGTCATTCCCGCGCGCCCCGCCGGTGCCAGCGATATGTTGACCGTAATTGCCGGATCAATGATCGGGGTCGCCTCGACCGTTTTTTCCATCACCATTGCGGCGGTCGCCTACGCCAGCGGTAATTATGGCCCGCGCCTGCTGACCAATTTCATGCAGGACAAGGGCAATCAGTTCAGCCTTGCGACCTTTATCGGCACCTTCGTCTATGCGCTAATCGTATTGCGCAGTGTGCGATTGGAGGATGAGGCCCCGGCCAAAGCAGCCGATGCCGCAGCCACCGCGCTGCCGGGTTTCGTGCCGCAATTATCGCTGCTGGTCGGGATGGGACTGATGGCATTGTCGGTGGCGGTGCTGGTGTTTTTTCTCAACCACATCCCTGCCAGTATCCGGATCAATACAGTCCTCGAAGGGATCGGTCGGCGGCTGATCGAGGATATCGGGGAAATCTATCCCGATGCCAATAATGGTCATACAACCGAAAGCCCGCCAACCGGCAAGCCAGTGCTGGCGGTGGAGACCGGATATGTCCAGATCATCGATTTCAAAGGGATGGTCGGGCGGGCCAACAAGTTGGATACGCAGATCAGCATCGCTGTAAGGACGGGCGATTTCGTTCATCCGGGCATGACCCTGGCAGAACTGTGCGTAGACGAAATTGACGAAGATCTGGCCAAGGACGTCCGATCTGAATTCACCTTTGGAGCCACCCGGACACCCGAACAGGACCCGCAATTCCTGATCGACGAACTGGTCGAGATCGCTCTGCGCGCGCTGTCTCCCGGCATCAACGATCCGTTTACCGCGATCACCGCAATGCACTGGCTCGGCAGCGCCACCGCCTATCTGGGGACCAGGGATTTGCGGAAATTTGTTCCCGATTCCGAATTGAGCGGAGCGCCGCGCATCTTCCCGTTACCCGACGATTTTGAACATTACCTGTCACGTGGCTTCGGCAATGTCCGGGCTGCCGCGGCGACCAGCCCCACTGCATCCTTGGTAATGCTGGATACATTGCGCAACGCCGCTGCCCCGATTGATGACGAAACGCGCACGGCCTTGCTGAAACGCGAAGGCCGGAGGCTGATGGAGCAGGTGCGCGAGCATCTGTCGGGGCCTGACCTGCAGGAAGTCGAGGCGCGTTATGTCTCGTTCGAGGCGGCACTGCCGGGCTGAAGCGCGGGGCCTCGCATCCCCCTCGCCAGCACCAGTGCAAGTCCGAGTAGCGCCATGCCCAACACATCGACGGATCCCACCGTCTCGCCAAAGGCAAACCAGCCGGTCAGTGCGGCGACCGCAGGTTGGGTCAGCAATGCCAGCCCGATGATCAAAGGCGGAAAGTGCTTTAGTGAAAACACCAGCAACCCCTGCCCGACCAATTGACTGAGGATGAAGAGCGCAATCAGCGGGGTCCAGTTGCCCGGCCACACCGGCTCCCCCCGCAGCAAGGCAATCCCGAGCAAGACCGGCGCGCCGGCCAATGCGGACCACGTCAGCAGGCTCCAGCTGCCCAGTTTTGCCCGTGCATTCTGCAGGATCAACAGATACCCGGCGTAGAATAATCCGGCGAGCAGGCAGAACAGGTCGCCCACCAGCGTTTCGCGGGAGATTTCCAGCGAAGTGCCCATCAAGATAGCTGCGCCCGTCAAAGCCGAAACGATCGCCAGCCACTCCGTGCCGCGCGGCAAACGCCGCCACATGACGAAGCCCCAGACCATCAACACCAGACTGCCCGAATTGCCAAACAAAGTGGCGTTACCCAGCCGGGTTGCCTTGATCCCGATATGCCAACTCGCCAGATCAAGCGCGAAGATCACCCCTGCCAGCAGGACCAGCAGCAACACGGGACGTGCGAACCCGCTCAGGCGTTCTCCATTGGCGCGGGCCAGCAACGCCAAAAAAGGCAAGGCCAGAAACAAGCGCCAAAAACCGGCCGCAACGGGACCGCTATCAGCCAGCCGGACCGACCAAGGCCCTAGCGCCAAAGCGACATTTCCGGCCAGCAGGGCAGCCACCAGCAACCAGCGCGGCCTCGCTATCCCTTCTGCGTCTGTTGACGGTCTGGTGGTTGAATTGCCCATGTCCGCGTCTTAGCTGCCAGTCTGACTTACAGAACAGTAAAAAAGGCCATCATCTTGCACGACGCTCTCTTCACTCCAATCCAGCTTGGCGCCATCGAGGCGAAAAACCGTGTTATCATGGCCCCGCTAACTCGCGGCCGCGCCGATGTGCCTGGCTTCGTTCCGAACCAGATGATGGCGGAATATTACCGCCAGCGTGCGGGCGCAGGATTGATCATCAGCGAGGCGACGGGGATCAGTGTCGAAGGTCTCGGGTGGCCCAGTGCGCCGGGTATCTGGAGCGATGAACAGGTCGCCGGCTGGCAGCCGATCACCAAGGGCGTGCACGATGCCGGCGGCAAGATCATCCTGCAAATGTGGCACATGGGCCGGATAGTCCATCCGGTCTTTCTTGGCGGTGAGAAGCCGGTTTCGGCATCTGCCACAACCGCGCCGGGTCAGGCGCACACTCCCGCAGGCAAGCAGGATTATGTCGAGGCGCACGCGCTGACAGTCGACGAGATTGCACGCGTGGTGGAAGATTACCGACACGCTGCCAAAAACGCCAAAGAAGCCGGCTTTGACGGCGTGCAGCTCCACGCTGCCAATGGTTATCTGGTCGACCAGTTTTTGCGCGACAGCACCAATTTGCGGACCGACGAATATGGCGGCTCACCGGAAAATCGCGTCCGCTTCCTGCGGGAAATATTGGAAGCGCTGATCTCCGTTTGGGGCGCAGATCGCGTGGCGGTGCGGCTGTCGCCCAACGGCGAAACTCAGGGTTGTGACGACAGTGATCCCGCAGCGACATTCGGTGCGGCGGCGAAGGTTGTCGAAGAACTGGGGTTGGCCTTCCTCGAATTGCGCGAGCCCGGGCCGGATGGCACATTTGGAGCGACCGAAGTACCGAAACAAAGTCCGATGATCCGGAAAATCTTTTCCGGTCCTTTGGTGCTTAACAGCGATTATACCCCTCCCAGCGGCGCTGCCGATGTCCAATCAGGGAAGTGCGATGCCATCGCTTTCGGGCGGCCATTTATTTCCAACCCCGATTTGCCAAAGCGGATCCGCACTGGAGCCGATCTGGCGCCAAACAAGGATGTCCCGCAGAGCTGGTACATGCCCGGCCCCGCAGGTTACGTGGATTATCCGGCGATGAACGAAGAAACCGTAGCAGCGGAATAGGTCTGCCGATTTACTCCTCCGGAGCGGTTTCTTCCGCTTCGGGGGTGGGGTCTGCCTCTCTGTCGTCTGTTTCAGTCGAGGCATCATCGGAACTCCCGCCATCGGGAGACGACGGCGCAAGTAACGGCGATTGCGACTGGACGGTGTCGAGCGGCAGCATGGCATCGCTGATCGACCCTTCCAGCACTTTGCCCGAGGCAGTGCCGTCGGCTGTGGCCGGGGGAACCGGGTCGTCACCGCACGCAGCCAGCGCGATTATCGCCGGTAAGATTATGCCAATTTTCTTCACTCGGTATCTCCGCATCTTGCGTCCAGCGCAGCCAGAAAATCGTCCGCGCGGGCGAGCAATGCCTCATCCCATGCCTCCGGTGCAAGCGGGATGCCCAGTCTCGCCAGACTTGTGACCCCATATTCGGCAATCCCGCACGGCACGATGCCGGCAAAATGAGATAAATCCGGGTCCAGATTAACCGAAAAACCGTGCATCGTGACCCAGCGGCGGACGCGGACGCCGATTGCACCGATCTTCGCTTCACGTCCATCCACATCGCGGGTCCAGATGCCAATCCGCCCTTCGGCCCGCCAGCTTTTCACACCGATATCGCCCAGCGTATCGATAACCCAGCCTTCCAGCGCATGGACAAACTGGCGCACATCGCGTGCGCGCTTCGTCAAATCGAGCAGGACATATCCGATCCGCTGGCCCGGCCCGTGATAGGTATAGCGCCCGCCGCGACCGGCCTCGACCACTTCGAACCGTGGGTCGAGCAGCTCACCCGCCGCCGCACTGGTCCCTGCGGTATACACTGGTGGATGTTCGAGCAGCCAGATCAGTTCGCGCGCATCGCCGCTGGCAATGGCGCGATTGCGGATGTCCATCGTCTCCAGCGCAGCACGATACGGCACCTGCGCGGATTCGCGGCGATATTCGGGCTCTGCCGCCGAATGCCCGGCGGGGGGTGGGGAAAGCTTTTTTTCCATTTGATTTGCGTGGCAAGCCTAGTCCGGCTTATCAAGCGACTTCTTGTAGTTCGGGGGAGTGTGCGAATATGAAATTGGATATGGGGAATGCCTGGAGCGAGGCGACCAGAATGATTGCCGCCAATCGGGAACTGGTCGCAATTATCGCGGGCATTTTCGTATTCCTGCCCGCCATCGTGCTGGCAGTAATCGCACCGGAGATGGCTGCCGGGCCTCCGGAAATTAATCCGGATGATCCGATGACAGCGATGACAAGTTATTACTCCGCCAACGGGGTGTGGATATTCCTTATCGCAATCGTCAATGCCGTCGGATCTCTGGCTCTGTTTGCCTTATTCGCCGATAATCGCCCGACAGTTGGCGAAGCGATGTCCGCCGGGATCAAATCACTACTGCCTTACCTGGTGGCGCAATTCCTGATGGTTCTGGGACTGGCGATTGTGTTGGGCTTGCCCGTTGCGCTGGCGGTCGGGGTCGGCGGATCGGTTGCCGGAGTATTGGTTGGCATCCTCGCGGCTGTCGCCCTGCTCTATATCCTGATCAAATTCTCATTGCTCGCACCGGCGATGGTTATTGACGGATTTCTCAATCCTGTCAGCGCACTTAAGCAGTCCTGGCGCGCGACCAAGGGCAATAGTTTGCGCCTGCTGCTGTTTTTCTTCCTGCTGGGGCTGGCGGTCGTGGTCGTGGCTGCTGTCTTTGGTCTGGTCACCGGCCTGTTCATGGCGATGCTGGGCACTGGCTCTGTCGCCGCGATGATCAGCGGCGCCTTGAACGGATTCATGAGCGCAATCTGGACTGTGGTGATCGTCGCGGTCCTGAGTGCCACGTATCGCC
>JBBKWK010000322.1:0-4068 GCA_037968915.1 Pontixanthobacter sp. | reverse complement strand
CCCCAGCTACCGCCAGCAAGGCATTCTGCTCGTTCGGGGCTACCCTTTGGTGGAGATGATCAATCAAATTTATTCCAACCGCGGGGATAAATTGAAGGGCCGCCAGCTCCCGATCATGTATTCCAGCCGCGAACATTCCTTCTTTTCGATTAGCGGCAATTTGGCAACCCAGACACCGCAAGCGGTTGGCTGGGCAATGGCATCCGCGATCAAAGGGGACAGCCGGATTGCCGCAACTTGGTTGGGAGAAGGTTCTACGGCGGAGGGTGATTTTCATTCTGCCTGCACTTTTGCCGCAGTCTATAATGCGCCGGTGATAATCAACGTGGTCAACAACCAGTGGGCCATTTCAAGCTTCTCGGGTTTCGCCGGGGCGGAGCGGACAACCTTTGCGGCCCGCGCTCTTGGATATGGCATCGCAGGCATCCGGGTGGACGGGAATGATCCGCTGGCAGTGTATGCCGCTGAACGCTGGGCCGCCAACCGCGCGCGCTCGAACGCTGGTCCCACACTGATCGAACATTTTACCTACCGTGCCGAAGGGCATTCAACCTCAGACGATCCAGGAGCCTATCGCTCCGCGCATGAGGGCGAGGAATGGCCGCTCGGCGATCCGGTCAACCGCCTTAAAAAGCACCTCATCGCGTTGGGGGAATGGGACGAGGAACGCCATGATGCTATGGATATCGCCTGCGCTGAGGAAGTTAAGGCGGCCACCAAAGAAGCCGAAAAGAACGGTATTTTGGGTCACGGTCTGCATCATCCATTCCACACCATGTTCGAGGACGTGTTTGAGAAATTGCCGTGGCATCTTGAAGAACAGGCTGCGCAGGCAATCCACGAACGCGAAGTCAAATGGCCCGAAGGACGTAAAACGTGAGCGCGCCGGAAACCATGAATGACGCGCCGGTAGTGACCGAGGATACACGCCGTCTCAACATGATCGAGGCGATCAATGATGCGCTCGCCATTATGCTGGAGCGCGATCCCGATGTAATCATCATGGGCGAGGATGTCGGCTATTTTGGCGGCGTATTCCGCGCCACGGCCGGCTTACAGGAAAAATTTGGCAAAAACCGGGTGTTCGATACACCAATTTCCGAATGCGGCATTATCGGTGTCGCGGTGGGGATGGGGGCGTACGGTCTGCGCCCGGTGCCGGAAATTCAGTTCGCCGATTACATCTATCCCGGGCTCGATCAGCTGATATCCGAGGCCGCGCGGCTGCGGTACCGTTCAGCGGGGGAATACATCGCGCCGATGACGGTGCGTTCGCCATTTGGCGGCGGTATTTTTGGCGGCCAGACCCACAGCCAGTCGCCCGAGGCGATTTTTGCGCATGTCGCGGGGCTTAAAACAGTAATTCCGTCCACCCCGCATGACGCCAAGGGCCTGCTGATTTCCGCCATCGAAGACAACGATCCGGTGATCTTCTTTGAACCCAAGCGAATCTATAACGGACCCTTCAGCGGATATTACGACAAGCCGGTCGAACCATGGAAAAAACACCGCGATAGCCAGGTGCCGGAGGGGTATTACAAAATCCCGCTGGGCAAGGCGCGCACCGTGCGCGAAGGCGAGGCGATGACCGTGTTGACCTATGGCACGATGGTCCATGTGGCCGAGGCGGTGTGTGCTGCCAAGGGTGTCGACGCCGAGATTATCGACCTGCGCACAATAGTTCCGCTCGATATCGAAGCCATCGAAACTTCGGTCAAGAAAACCGGCCGCTGCCTGATAATTCATGAGGCAACACGCACCTCCGGATTCGGTGCGGAATTGTCAGCGCTGGTGACCGAGCGGTGTTTCTATCATCTCGAGGCCCCGGTTGACCGTGTAACCGGCTTCGACACCCCCTATCCGCATAGCCTGGAATGGGCATATTTCCCGGGTCCCGTCCGTATCGGCGAGGCCATCGACAAGATATTGAGCGAGTAACCGCAATGGCCCGTTTTACATTCAACCTGCCCGATATCGGTGAAGGTATTGCCGAGGCCGAAATCGTCGGCTGGCACGTCAAAGTAGGCGATATGATCGAGGAAGACGATCAGATCGCTGACATGATGACTGACAAGGCGACGGTTGAAATGGAAAGCCCGGTTTCGGGCAAAGTCGTCGAAGTCGCTGGTGAGACGGGCGATGTGATTGCCATCGGCTCGATGCTGGTGGTGATCGAAGTTGAGGGTGAGTTTCCCGGTGAAGTTCCGGAAGAAAACAAGGCGGCAGAGCGGATTGAAGTAGAGACGCCCGATGCTTCCGATGCCGATAATTCAACTGCCGCGGTGAAAGGCAAGCCCGAGTCTGAGCCCAAGATGGCGCCAGAAGTCACTCAAAAGACTGCTCCGGCGGAAGTCGCAAAGAAATCTGACACCAAAGTCCTCGCCTCCCCGGCTGTCCGCCAGCGCGCCAAGGACCTCGGCATAGACCTATCGGAAGTAAATCCCGCCGCTGATAGCAGGGTACGCCACGCGGATCTTGATGCATTTCTGTCTTACAATGGAGCGAAGGGCTTCGCCGCCATTGGCACACCGCGACGGGACGAGGAAATCAAGGTCATCGGCCTGCGCCGCCGAATTGCCGAGAATATGGCTGCCGCAAAGCGTCACATCCCGCATTTCACCTATGTCGAGGAATGCGATGTTACCGAGTTGGAACGGATGCGCGCACAGCTAAATGAAGGCCGAGGTGACAAACCTAAACTCACTATGATGCCGTTGCTGATTGCGGCGATCTGCAAGATTATCCCGCAGTTCCCCATGATCAATGCGCGCTATGATGACCAGGCGAATGTCATGACCCGTCACGGTGCGGTCCATCTGGGCATCGCAGCACAGACCGATAACGGCTTGATGGTGCCGGTCATTCGCGATGCGCAGGCAAGGAATTTGTGGCAATTGGCGCGAGAAATCAAACGTCTCGCCGAAACCGCGCGCGACGGGACAGCAAAGTCTTCCGAATTGTCCGGTTCAACCCTGACGCTGACCTCGCTTGGACCCTTGGGCGGGGTCGCGACAACTCCGGTTATCAATCGGCCGGAAGTCGCGATTATCGGTCCCAACCGGATTGTCGAACGGCCGATGTTTGTACCCGACGGGATGGGCGGCGAGCGCATTGAAAAGCGTAAACTGATGAATATCTCGATCAGCTGCGATCACCGCGTGGTTGACGGATATGATGCTGCGAGCTTTATCCAGGAAGTGAAAAAACTGCTCGAAACGCCGGTGCATCTGCTGGCCGAATAATGGAGGCGCGCATGGCGCAGGACCAGCGGATTGATCATTATATTGCCAAGGCCCAGCCCTTCGCCCGTCCGATCCTGCTCCATTTACGCACATTGGTTCACCGCGCGCTGCCCGACACCGAAGAAACGATTAAATGGGGTATGCCGCATTTTACCGTTGCCGGAAAAAATCTGGTGGGAATTGCCGCCTTCAAGCATCACGCCTCGCTGGTGATCCACAACCGGCCCGCCATTGGCGAAGGCATGGGTCAGTTCGGCAAGTTGACCAGTTTGGCAGATTTGCCTTCTGACGATGCCATCCTTGATACTCTCAAGGCGGCGCGTGCGGAATTGGAAAGCGGTGCCAAGCGGGCTCGTAAAGCCAAGGCCTCTATAAAACCTGAAAGCCCCGTTCCCGATGATTTCGCCAATGCGCTGCAAGACGCTCTTACCGCATCTGCTGAATTCGACCGTCTGGCACCATCACACCGCCGCGAATATCTGGCATGGATTACCGAGGCGAAACGCCCGGAAACGCGCGCCAAGCGCATCGCTATCGCCGTAGAATGGCTCTCCGAGGGTAAGAAACGTAATTGGAAATACGAGAAGTGTTGACGCAATGACCAGAGCATTTGCGCCGTCAATTATTCGGACAATGTGGCGCTAAATTCAGGCCAATTGCTGCGATCACAAAAAGAGCTGTTTTTTGTCACGGTTCTGCGTTGACAGCATCAGCGCTCTCGCCTAGTTGCCCTGCTTCCCAAGCGGTCCAGACCGTTATGCGGGTGTAGCTCAGTTGGTTAGAGCGCCGGCCTGTCACGCCGGAGGTCGCGAGTTCAAGTCTCGTC
>JBBKWK010000321.1:0-4318 GCA_037968915.1 Pontixanthobacter sp. | reverse complement strand
CGACAGCACCCTCGGGGCTGGCGGCAGGAACATATGACCACGACGACGCATTTGTTACGCAGCAGGCGTTTTTTGCCGCTATTTATTACCCAGCTACTCGGCGCATTTAACGATAATCTTTACAAGAATGCGATGGTGCTGTTCGTCGTCTACAGCATTTACAATTCACAGGAAGCCGAGGCCCAGTTTAGCGCGATCGCCTCGGGCCTGTTCATCCTGCCCTTTTTCCTGTTGTCGGCCCTTGCGGGGCAATTGGCGGACATGCGTGACAAGGCAGCGATTATTCGGATCGTGAAGTTCTGTGAAATCCTGATCATGCTTGTTGGCGGCTCGGGACTTTACCTGGCATGGCAAGGCGGCACCTTGGCTACGTTCGCCATCCCGCTGATGCTGACAGCGCTGTTTGCGATGGGTGTCCATTCTACTTTTTTCGGTCCGATCAAATACGCCATTCTGCCCCAGCACCTGCATAAGGACGAGGTTCTTGCAGGTACCGGCCTGGTGGAAGCAGGAACCTACATCGCAATTCTTTTCGGCACGATCCTAGCTGGCTGGATCGATGTGGAATGGGCTGCGCTGGGGGTCGTATTGACCGCTATAGTAGGCTTTATTTCCGGCCGTCAGGTGCCCCCCGCCCCGCCCATGATCGATGCCGAACCGCTGGACTGGAATCTGTTGCGCTCCTCCAAACAACTGATCAGCAACACCATGCATGATCGGCGGGTGTTTCTGGCAATCATGGCGATCAGTTTTTTCTGGACCATCGGCGCCGTGCTGTTCATCCAGTTCCCGCCTCTGGCCAAGAATATCCTGACCGCCAGCAAGGAAGTTGCAAGCTTGTTTCTGGTGATTTTCTCGGTCGGGGTCGCCATTGGATCGATGTCTATCAACAGCATGCTTAAAGGGACGGTCTCTGCCCGATATTCCCCGGCATCGGTCATTGCCATGGGAATGTTCGTGGTCGCTTTCTACTGGGTCTGCCGCAGCTGGGCCCCGCACCCCGAGAACGGGTTGATGGACGTGGCCACTTTTGTACACCAGCCATTGGCAATTCCGTTGTTGCTTTGCCTGCTGGGCATCGCCGTGGCGGGCGGTATGTTTGTCGTGCCGCTCTACGCATTTCTCACCACGTTTGTGGATAAATCCCAGACGGCGCGGACGATTGCCGCGAACAATATCGTGAATTCAGGCGCGATGGTGGTGGGTTCGCTTCTTGCCGTAAGCCTTAGCCTTGCCGGCGTCGCGGTTACCGATCAATTGCTGCTGAGCGCGGCAATGTGTCTGGTTTCGGCATGGCTGGGCAGGATGCTGTTTATGGCGGAACAGGCTGCGCTGACCGCCTAGCCCCATCAAGACCGCCAAAAATTTGTCCGGGCCGACGTTTTTGCGGCAGACGCGCCTGTATCAGGCGATAAAGATCAGCACCGCAATCAGGCAAGCTATATAGGCGCCCACGAATCCGTGCACATCTTCTTGCGTAATGGCCCAACCGGTCCGCAATTGAACGGGGTTGGTTCCCGAACGCACTTGCGGCGGCAATGATGCCAGAAAGGGATGGCGGGCCGATTCATCGGTCAGAACTAACGATCTTCTCATTCCGGGTCGTTAACCGGTTCCTAACCACAAATCGCTGGTGATAATCTTGCCGTCGCAGGACGGGACATTAACGCTATCTGTTCAGCATGCCTCAAAATTTCTTGCAGAAAACCAGTTAGATTCCAGCCATCGACAGGATAACGGACCACTCCGCAGGCTGTACCTCGCTGACCGATAGTCGCATCAGTTTTACCAACTCCATGTCAGACAATTGAGGCTCGGCCTTCACTTGTTTCAAGGTGACTGGCTTGGGAAGTTTAGTCTTGGGCACAATCTTGACCGCTGCCCATTTTCCCTCGGGATCGGTAGGATCGGTAATTCCCGAAACGCTGACTTCGGCAATGCCGACTATCTCCAGCCCGATGTTGGAATGATAGAAAAACACCGGATCGCCCACTTCCATGGCAGCGAGATTGTTCTTTGCACGGTGATTGCGGACGCCGCTCCAGGTTCCTTCCTGATCTGCGACGAGATCGTCCCAGCCATAGTCATTTGGTTCAGATTTCATCAGCCAGTAACGCGGCATTCCGATACTCCTTACATCGATTAGACAGGCAAAGCGTAAGCATTTGGGCGTTAGTGCGGCTACTGCAGCAACAGCAAAATCAGCAAAACTCCCGAAGTTTCGCACACATAAGTCCGAAAAATTAGCACATTAACCCGATCTTCAGCACCATCATTTATGACCCACCATGTTAAAGACCGGGGGGCAAAGTGGTTTCCACATCAAATGATGCGGAAATTGCACAAAACATGACCGAGAAGACATTCACGCAGACTAAGCGGCAGAGCAGAGCAGGGCGCGATTTCGTCGCACTGGGCATCTCTGTCTCGGCGATCCTGATGTTTGTCGGCACCGGGAGTGCGGTGATGCCTGCAATTGCCAGGAACTGGGCGGGGCTGGGACCCGGTCCCGACTCGATGACGGCAAATGCCCTTGTTCTGAACATTGCGCTCATCATATTCGGCTGGCGACGTTACAGAGAGTTGTTGGAGGAACTGGATCAACATCGGTTGGCGGAAAAAAATGCCCGTCTTCTCGCCGAGACGGATGTGCTCACCAATTGCCTGAACCGACGCAGTATTACCCCGGCAACCGACGCCTTGATCGAACAGTCTTACGAAGCGAACAAGCACACCGCCTTCATAGTTTTCGACCTGGATAATTTTAAACAGGTTAATGATAACAACGGTCATCAGGTCGGCGACCTAGTGCTGAAAACCACAGCCGAGCGTATCAGGGCCCAATTACCCACTGGAAGCCTGCTGGCACGGCTTGGCGGGGATGAATTTGCCTGTGTTGTCAGTTTCGACCCGGCCTATCGAGGCCAGATCGACCAATTGGTCGACAGGCTGGTCGACGCAGTGTCGCTTCCGATCGCGACGGGTGAACAAGAACTGGAAATCACCATTTCAGCCGGGATTTCCACGACCGAGGTCGGGACAGATTGCGATCCCGTTACACTGGACGCGAACTGCCTGCTGCATCACGCTGACATTGCAATGTATCATGCGAAAAAACAGGGCCGAAATCGATATTTCTGGTTTGAAACCGGAATGGAACAGCAATTGCGCCTGCGAAACGATCTGGAGGCTGGCATCCGCAAGGGCTTGGCCAAAGGCGAATTCGTGCCATATTACGAGCAACAAGTTGACCTCCACAGCGGCGAACTGATGGGCTTCGAGATGCTGGCACGGTGGATCTCGCCGGAACTTGGCCTTGTCAAACCGGATATTTTTATTCCGGTAGCGGAAGAAATCGGACTGATCGGAGAACTTTCCGAGCAATTGATCGAACAAGCCCTGTGCGACGCCATAAATTGGGACCCGGCGCTGACAATGTCGGTCAATATTTCTCCGATCCAGTTGCGCGATCCATGGTTCGCCCAGAAGTTGATCAAATTATTGGTGAAGCATAATTTTCCATCCCAGCGGCTGGAAATCGAAATTACCGAATCCTGCCTGCATGAAAATCTCGGTCTCGTGCGCTCGATGATTACAAGCTTGCGCAATCAGGGTATCCAGATCAGCCTGGACGATTTCGGCACAGGTTATTCCAGCCTGTCACAGCTACAGTCCCTGCCGTTTGACCGGCTCAAGATTGATCGAAGCTTCGTCGGCGACCTTACCGGAAAAAATGGCGCATCGGGCCTCAAGATTATCAATGCGATCATTTCTCTCGGCGAAGGCCTGTCTATCCCGATCACCGCCGAAGGGATCGAGGATGTGGACACGCTCGAACGACTGAAAACAATGGGGCCGCTGAAGGGCCAGGGGTATCACTACGGGCAGCCGGAAACAGCGGCCGAGGTTAAAGCAAGACTGTCGCAATTGAACCTGTATCGCACTGGCCCGATGGACGCTTTTACATCGCCGTCCATCGTACCGGATCATGACGACGAAAAGCCAAAGGCAAGTCGGCGCAGCGGCTAGGCAAGCGGGTCTAGACGTACCCACCACTGGACGATCTGGCTGCGGACGCATAGATGCGCCCCATAATGCGTGTTCCATTCACCAAGATGCACGGCCTCGGCAATGATTTCATCATGCTGGATGCGCGAGCCAATGAACTGCCTCCGATCAGCAGTGCGGTGGCTGCTGCGCTGGCCAATCGTCATACCGGGATCGGGTGCGACCAATTGATCCTGCTCGGGCCATCGGACACCGCCGATTTCGCCATGCGGATATTCAATGCCGACGGCACCGAAGTGGAAGCCTGCGG
>JBBKWK010000320.1:0-3854 GCA_037968915.1 Pontixanthobacter sp. | reverse complement strand
AAACCCCGCGCGGCGAGATTGACCTGATCATGCGGCGCGGGCGGGTGGTGGCCTTTATCGAAGTCAAATGGCGCAGCACTACCAAACAGCTCGACCAATCCATCGACGAATATCGCTTGCGGCGGGTTGCAGCCGCGGTGGAGGCAGTGGCCCACAAATTCATGCGCGATGGTGATACTGCGCGGATTGACGTGATGCTGCTTGCACCGAGACACTTGCCGCGCCACATCACCAACGCTTGGCAACCTTAGACCTTCGACAAGCTCATTGTGAGCGGAGAAATTGAATGACACTGCGCGTCGCGGTCCAGATGGACCCAATTGAAACGATCAACATCGCAGGGGATTCCAGCTTTGCATTGATGCTTGCCGCGCAGAAGCGTGGCCATACGATCTGGCATTACGATGTGCGCACTCTGGCATGGGAAAGCTCGCGGATAACCGCATGGGCTTCCCCGGTTACGGTGCAGGATGTTGCGGGAAATCACTTCATCAAGGGTGACCTGCAGAAGATCGATCTTGCCAAGGATATCGATATCATTCTGATGCGGCAGGACCCGCCATTCGACCTCGGCTATATCACCGCCACCCACATTCTGGAGCGGCTCGAGGGTGAGACGCTGGTAGTCAATGACCCAGCCAGCGTCCGTAACGCGCCGGAAAAAATGTTCGTGCTCGATTACGCCCGCTTCATGCCGCCGACGCAAATCGCGCGCAAGCTGGAGGATGTGCAGGCATTCCAGAAACAGCACGGGGCGGTGGTGGTAAAGCCCCTCCACGGCAACGGCGGCAAGGCAATCTTCAAAGTTGAGGCTGATGGCACCAACCTCTCCGCTTTAATCGAGGTGTTCAACAATAATTGGCCTGAGCCGCACATGATCCAGCCGTTTATCCCCGAAGTGGCACTAGGTGACAAACGCATCGTGTTGATTGACGGCGAATATACCGGCGCGATCAACCGTAAGCCAGGCGTTGGCGAGTTCCGGTCCAATCTGGCGCAAGGCGGTTATGCCGAGAAATGTGACCTGACGGCGCGTGAGGAAGAAATCTGCGCCGCGATGGGGCCGGAATTGAAGAAGCGCGGTCTGGTGTTTGTCGGGATTGACGTCATCGGCGGAAAATGGCTGACCGAGATCAATGTGACGTCACCGACCGGAATTGTCGCGATCGACAAGTTTAATGGCACAGATACACCCAGCCTGATCTGGGATGCAATCGACCGCAGATTATGAACAATTTGTGCGGGCGGCCACTAAGCAAAACCTTCGATGCATAATTTCATAATTCAGGCGATAGAACAGGGAGGATATTTCGGTATCGTCATCCTGATGGCGTTGGAAAATATCTTTCCGCCAATGCCCTCCGAAGTGATCATGGGGTTGGGTGGTGTTTTGGTCGGTCAGGGCCGGATGCAATTTTGGCCGCTGCTCCTGTCCGGAACCATTGGTTCGACGCTGGGCAATTACGCCTGGTTCTGGGCAGGGAACACATGGGGTTATCGGCGGCTGCAACCATTCATTGAACGGCGGGGTCGCTGGCTTACGCTGGAGTGGGAAGATGTGGAACGCGCAACCGCCTTTTTTCTGAAGCGCGGACGATGGACGGTGTTTTTCGCCCGATTTCTGCCGATCTTCCGAACCATGATTTCACTTCCTGCCGGGTTGGCGCACATGGGGAAGGGGACATTTCTTCTCTATACTTTCTGCGGTGCCGCAGTGTGGAATACCTTCCTGATCATCGCCGGATCGATGTTGGCTGATGCAGAACACGTGCTCGGCTGGATCGTGGGAGGAATTATGCTGCTGACGCTGGCCGCCTATCTGTGGCGGGTCATTACCTGGAAGCCGCGGGCCGAACGCTAATTCCGTTCGCGTGGGTGCGCATCGCGGTAGGTTTCCAGCAAAGTAGCCGCGTCAACCTTGGTATAAATCTGGGTGCTGCCGAGGCTGGCGTGACCGAGCAATTCCTGCAGGCTTCTGAGATCGGCCCCGGCACCGAGTAAATGCGTTGCGAAACTATGCCGCAAGGCGTGGGGGGTAGCGGTCGCCGGAAGGCCCAGGATGATCCGCGCTTTGGCCACCGCCTTTTGCACCATGCCCTGGCTGAGCGGGCCGCCCTTTGCGCCGCGAAACAGCGGATCATTCCGCTCCATCGGCCATGGATTGAAGTGTACATAGGCGGCAACAGCCTCTGCCACGAGCGGCAGAATTGGCACCACGCGCTGTTTCCCGCCTTTGCCGGTGACGGACAGGGTCTCGCCCAGCGGTACATCGCCAGCAGTCAACGAAAGTGCCTCGGCAATGCGTAGTCCCGCGCCGTATAGCAGCAGCAACACCGCCCGGTCCCGCGCTCCGATCCAGTCCTCACTCGCGCTGGAGGCGACCATGTCCGCCAGATTCGTTGCCTCGTCGGGTGTAACAGGGCGGGGCAGGCCCTTTTTGATGCGCGGACCCCGTAAGCGCGGTCCGGTGGGGTCTGCGATGCCTGCTTGCGCTCGGGCAAAGCTTATGAAGGCCTTAAGCGCCGACAATTCCCGCGCCGCTGAGGCATTGCCCAAGCCATCGGCGCGCCTTGCGGCCAATTGGGCTCTGAGCGCACCTGCATCGATAGATGCAATGGCCTCCCAATCATCGAATCCCGCATTATCCAGCAGCTTGTTTGCGGCTGAAACATAGGCCCGAACGGTATGGGGAGAGCGGCGGCGGCCCTGTGCCAAATGGCTGCGCCATTGTTCCAGCAGCTCTGGTTTGGTCATGCGGCCACCAGATCGCCGTGCACCAGTTCGCCAAGCAGGGCATCGAGCAATGGCATTCCGGCAGGGGTCACGCCGATTTTATCGCCATTTCGCCACGCCAGTGACAGATCGACCAACAACCGCAATCGCTCTGCATCCACCATCCGTTCTACCTGAATACCAAATCGGTACGACAGGGTGCCCAAATCGACACCTTCGCCCAGTCGCAGGCCCATCAGCAGGGCTTCCGCTGCCTGCTCGCGCTGGCCCAAATCCCGACATTCGGAAATGCCGTTGGCCGCTTTTTCAAACGCGGCGAGATAATTCTCCGGTTTCTTGTGCCGGATGGTGGCCGCGCCGTTTCTGCGACCGTGCGCACCGGGTCCAATTCCGCAATAATCCTGATAGCGCCAATAGGTCAGATTATGTCGGCTTTGTTCGCCGAACCGGGCGTGGTTGCTGATTTCATAGGCAGGAATACCCGCAGCCTCGGTCATTTCACGGGTGAGAGCGAATAAATCTGCTGCCGGATCATCTTCCAGCGGATCGAACACCCCGCGCCGGTCATCGGTGGCGAAGCGGGTATTCGGCTCGATCGTCAGTTGGTACAGCGACAAATGATCAGTGCCGAATGTCAGCGCCCGCGACAATTCAGCGCGCCAGTCCGCCATGGTTTGCCCTGGCCGCGCATAGATCAGGTCAAAGCTGACCCGCTGGAAATGCTCCTGCGCCACACTCAACGCCGCCAAGCCTTCTTCCACCCCGTGCAGCCGCCCAAGAAATTTAAGCGCCGAATCATCCAGCGCCTGCAACCCGAGCGACACGCGGTTAACCCCGGCTCTGGCCAGATCGGCAAATTTTGCCGCCTCGACCGAGGAGGGATTGGCTTCCAGCGTTATCTCGATGTCTGTCGCAAATCCCCACAGGCGTTCGGCCTCGTCCAGCAAGTTTCCGACCAAGGCTGGCGGCATTAATGACGGTGTGCCGCCGCCGAAAAAGATTGATTCCAGCTTTTCGCCGGAAGCCAACTCCGCTTCAAAACGCATATCCGTCAGCAGCGCCTGCTGCCACGCCGCCACATCCACTCCATCTCGAACATGGCTGTTGAAGTCGCAATAAGG
>JBBKWK010000319.1:0-4392 GCA_037968915.1 Pontixanthobacter sp. | reverse complement strand
TGGCTGGGGTGGCAGGGATCGAACCTGCGAATGCCGATACCAAAAACCGGTGCCTTACCACTTGGCTACACCCCAGCAGAGCGGGCGCTTATAGCGTCCACTCTGCGGAAGGGAAGGGGGCTTTCGCCTAAATCTGATCTATGATTCCGGCGCTTCCACCTCGCCGCGCGCGATACGTTTATCAAGCGTGTTGTTTTCAAAATCCGCGGCAGAGTGGCGCTCGTGGAGTTGCTGGGCCGGATTCCCAAATGCGCGATTGACCATCCGGGCGCGCTTCACCGCCGGACGTGCGGCAATTTCATGGACCCAGCGTGCAACTGCTTCATATTCATGGATCGACAGGAACCGATGCGCCTCGTCATAGATCTTGCCGTCCACGAATGGCGCGAACCATGGGAACGTCGCCATATCGGCAATAGTGTACTCATCGCCGCCGAGAAATCTGGTTTCCTTCAGCTGGTTGTTGGCAACATCAAACAGTCGCTTGGTTTCCATCGCATATCGGTTGATCGGATATTCGTATTTCTCCGGTGCATAGGCGTAAAAATGTCCGAAACCGCCGCCGATAAAGGGCGCGCTGCCAACCTGCCAGAACAGCCAACTGAGGACTTCGGCACGGGCGCCGGGATCGGTGGGCAGGAATTCGCCGAATTTCTCCGCCAGATGCATCAGGATCGCGCCCGATTCGAATACCCGGATTGGCTGGGGACCGCTTCGGTCGAGCAGCGCAGGGATTTTCGAATTGGGATTGATGTTGACAAAACCGCTGGTGAATTGGTCGCCTTCGCCAATATTCACCAGCCAGGCGTCATATTCTGCGCCCTTGTGGCCCAGCTCTAGTAATTCCTCGAAGATGATGTTGGCCTTCACCCCATTGGGCGTTGCGAGGGAATAGAGCTGGAAGGGATGCTCCCCGACCGGCAAATCCTTCTCCACCTGCGCGCCGGCCGTTGGCCGGTTGATATTGGCAAATCGTCCGCCGCTCTCGCTGTCATATGTCCAGACTGCCGGCGGGGTGTAGGTTGGATCGGGCATCGATATTCCTCTGAAGATTAATTGCGGTTTTGTTCCAGATGGCACCGTAGCGGCATAACGCAAGGGGCCGGGCAAAGGGCTGACGGGAACCGACGACGCCTGCAGAGAGTATGTCCTTCATGGCAACGCACGCTTCAGATTTGGTTTATGTCGATGACAATTTGCCGGGTATAACCCGCAAGCGATCCGGCAAGGGTTGGGCTTATTATGATTCAAAGGGACAGTTGATTCGTGACCGGGCTGAGCGCAGGCGATTGAACGCGGTGGCATTGCCGCCAGCCTATGTGGACGCGTGGTACTGTCCGGCCGCGAATGGCCATATACTGGCTACCGGTGTGGACGCGAAAGGACGCAAGCAATATCGCTATCATGGCGATTTTCGGACTATGCGCGAAGCCGAGAAATTTGACGGCTGCATTACCTTTGGCAGCTTGTTGCCGCTCGTTCGAAAGAGGGTGGATTTGGACTTGAAACAGCGCGAACTGACCCGCGAACGGGCGATTGCCAGCGTTGTGCGTTTACTTGACCTGGGCGCGATCCGCATTGGTAATGAAGGCTATGCGAAAGCCAACAAGAGCTTCGGCGCGACCACCTTGCGTCAACGCCATGCCGAAGTAACCGGGCATACTATTCGCCTGCGTTACAGGGGCAAATCGGGCCAGGTGCGCGACGTGACGCTGACCGACCGCGCGCTTGCCCGCGTGGTACGCAAGATGGAAGATATTCCCGGCCAGCACCTGTTTCAATATGTCGATGGCGAGGATGTTCAGCACACCGTTGGCTCCGGCGATGTGAACGAATATCTGGCTGAAACGATGGGCGAGCGGTTCACTGCGAAGAATTTCCGCACATGGCACGCCAGCGTGCTCGCCTACGATTTATTGGCCACCAGTGACGAGCGACTGACGATAAAGGCGTTGCTGGCCGAGGTTGCTGGCAAATTAGGCAACACGCCCGCAGTCACACGTAAGAGCTACATCCATCCAGCCGTGATCGACCTTGTCGACCGGCAAGAGGATTGGCGCGCCGATTTGCGTTTGCCCCGCGGCACACAATGGCTCACACGCGAGGAACGCGGGTTGATCGAACTGCTTGGACAATCACCAGAGGCGGTCAAATTGCTCGCTGCATAAGCGGCAATTCATAGTGCGCCCTTGCGTGTGGGTATCCTAATCGGATACGTGAAGGCATGCATTTAGCTGGCCGCAAGATTCGTACTTTTCGCGAAAACCACGATCCGCCGCTCTCAGCCGGTGAATTCGGGACACGTTTCGGCGTTCCCGAACCCTGGCCCAGTCGGACCGTATATGGCTGGGAAGTAAAGGGCAAAATTCCTAGGCCAGCCGTTCAGAAGCGGCTCGCCGAACTGGGCATTTGCAACGCGCAGGACTGGCTAGAGACCGATGAAGAAAATGACGAAACCCCGCTCGTAACAGGTACCCGCAGTATGAATACCCGCGACCTTCCGTTCCATTCGATCCACCGTCATGGCTTAGTCCGGGTGGCCACAAGTACGCCAAAGGTGCGGACTGCCGATGTCGCGTTCAACGCAGCGGCAGTGCTGGATCAGGCGCGTGCGGCGCATGACAGCCACGTTGATCTGGTGGTCTATCCCGAACTGTGCGTATCCTCCTACGCGATTGATGATCTGCATCTGCAATCTGCGCTGCTGGATGCGGTGGAAAATGCGCTGGGTGAAATTGCGGCGGCGACTGCAAAGCTGACCCCGGTGCTGCTGGTCGGCGCGCCGCTGCGCCGCAATGGCCGGGTGTATAATTGCGCGCTGGCGATTGCGGACGGGCGTATTCTGGGCGTTGTGCCCAAGAGTTTCCTGCCCAATTACCGGGAATATTACGAGAAGCGCTGGTTCGCCAATGGCCGCCAGATTCAGGGCCTGAGCATTACCGTGGGCGGGGCCGAAGTGCCGTTCGGCACCGATCTGTTGTTTGCTGCGAGTAACATCCCCGGCTTCATCTTCCATATTGAAATTTGCGAAGATTACTGGGCGCCGATCCCGCCATCATCCAATGGCGCTTTGGCCGGGGCAACCATCCTGACCAATCTGTCCGCCTCCAACGTCACCATCGGCAAATCGGACGAACGCCATCTGCTCGCCCGTGCGCAATCAAGCCGTGCGGTCGCCGCCTATGTCTATTCCGCCAGCGGACACGGTGAAAGCACCACCGATCTGGCATGGGATGGGCAGGGGATGACCTATGAGTTGGGCGATCTGCTGGCCGAAAGCGAACGCTTCGGTCTCAATCCGGAACTCAGCATTGCCGACGTGGACTGCGACCGAATTCTGGGCGAGCGGATGCGGATGCAGACCTATAATGACGCCGCCGAACATGCTGGGCGGCCGGAGGATTGGTTCCGCAAGATCACTTTCGATCACCAGCCTGCCGCGGGCGATATCGGCCTGATCCGACCCATCCGCCGCTTCCCGTTCGTGCCAAACCGGCTGCACAAATTGGACGAGGATTGCTACGAAGCTTTCAACATTCAGGTTGATGGGCTGATGCGCCGGATCGAGGCGACGCATGCCAAATCGCTTGTAATCGGTATCTCCGGCGGGCTCGACAGTACGCATGCACTGATCGTGGCGGCCAAGACCTGCGACCGGATGGGCTTACCGCGCAGCTTCATTCGCGGGTTCACCATGCCCGGATTTGGCACCAGCGACGGCACCAAGTCCAACGCATGGAAGCTGATGAACGCGGTGGGGATTACCGCAGAAGAAATCGATATCAAACCCGCCGCTACCAGAATGTTGGAGGATATCGGCCACCCGACCGCACAGGGTGAGCAGGTTTACGACACTACGTATGAGAATGTGCAGGCTGGGCTGCGGACCGATTATTTATTCCGATTGGCGGGGCAGCATAAAGGCTTTGTGCTGGGGACGGGTGACCTGTCCGAACTTGCGCTCGGATGGTGCACCTACGGTGTGGGCGACCAGATGAGCCATTACGGGGTCAATTCCGGCGTGCCTAAAACGCTAATCCAATATTTGATCCGCTGGGCCGAACGAACCAGCCAATTCGATGCCGCGACGGATGAAGTGCTTGAGGCCATCCTTGAAACAGAAATCTCGCCCGAACTGGTGCCCGCTGGCGCCGATGGCAATGTCCAGAGCACCGAGGAGACCGTCGGGCCGTATGAGCTGAATGACTTCTTCCTTCATCACGTAATCCGGTTCGGCCAGCGCCCCTCCAAAGTGGCATTTCTGGCGTGGCATGCATGGCGCGAAATGGACGAGGGATTGTGGCCCGCCGAATTTCCGCAAGACAAGAAAAACGAATATGATCTGGCGACAATCCGGCTCTGGCTGGAAAAATTCCTCCACCGGTTTTTCGG
>JBBKWK010000318.1:0-3463 GCA_037968915.1 Pontixanthobacter sp. | reverse complement strand
AGTTTTTTCACGGGCACTCCGAATTGATCACGGTTTCTCTTATCCTCAATGCGCGCTAACGGCTTTTGGGTCCACAATCATAGCGGTGATATGACAAAGAAGCGACGTCTAGATCAATTGCTCGCCGACAGAGGCCTGGCAGAAAGCCGCACCCGCGCACAGGCGCTGGTGATGGCGGGGCTGGTATTCTCCGGCGAAACCAAGCTGGCGAAATCGGGCCAACAATTGCCCGAGGATGCACCGCTGGAGGTGCGCGGGCGCGACCATCCGTGGGTTGGTCGGGGCGGGATCAAGCTGGCGCATGCGCTGGAGCATTTCGGGCTTGATCCAGCAGGCGGCACTGCGATGGATATTGGCAGTTCCACCGGCGGATTTACCGATGTGCTGTTGTCCAAGGGCGCCGAACATGTGTTCGCGGTCGATTCCGGGACCAATCAATTGTCATGGAAATTACGGCAGGATCCGCGCGTGACAGTGCTGGAACAGACTAGCGCGCGGATTTTGACGTCCGCCCAGATCGACCGGCAATGTGGTTGGGTCGTGTGTGACGCTTCCTTCATTGCCTTGCGTAAGGTATTGGAAGTACCGTTAAATCTTGCCGCACCGGAATGCCAATTGATCGCGTTGATCAAACCGCAGTTTGAGGTGGGCCGCGAAGAAGTTGGCAAGGGCGGGGTGGTCCGCGACGGGGCGCTGCATGCCCGTGTTTGCGACGAGGTCAGTGGGTGGCTGACAGGCATCGGTTGGCAGGTCGAAGGTATCGTCCCCAGCCCGATAACCGGGCCCGAAGGCAATGTGGAATTTCTGATTTACGCGATGCGCCGCGGCTGATGCGTACGGGTGCCGTTTCGGGCCAGTACCATTACGGGAAATACCCAACGCGCATGTTGCGTGGCTGCGGCGGCATCGCCACTATCGTAACTGTTCGAATCGATTAGACCGAATTGTTTAGGCCAAATTGTTTAGGGAAGAATTATGAACGTCATTGCATCCCCCAGCCAACTCCGCGCCAGTTTCTTGCGCTGGGCGCTGGTGACAGTGCCTGCTGTGATGTTGCTCGGCTTCCTGGCGGGGCGATTGGGCGGCGGGCCTGATACCGTTTGGTTCGCATCGCTGATCAAGCCGTCCATATTCCCGCCACCGATGTGGTTCGGGATTGTTTGGAGCATCCTGTATTTGATGCTGGGCTTCGCTCTGGCGCTGGTTTGCGCGGCGTGGGGCGCGCGGGGGCGAACAGTGGCGATCACTGTATTCCTCGTCCAACTTGCTCTGAATATGGCGTGGACCCCGGTATTCTTCGGCGCGCAACAGATTACCAGCGCATTGATCCTGATTGCGGTGCTTGATGTGCTGGTGATCATCACCATCGTTCTGTTTTGGCGAGTGCGCAAACTGGCGGCATGGCTGTTGGTTCCTTATCTCGCCTGGATCCTGTTTGCGACATTGCTCAATTACGAATTCCTGCGGCTAAACCCCGATGCAGATAATGCCGATTCCAGCCAGTCGACCCAGCGGTTCGAAATTTGAGGTTTTTGTGGAGCCTCAATTGCCGGCGGTCGCATCCGCTCCCTTAGGCGTTCGCGCTAACCGCGCGGCGGGCAGTTGCCCTATGGCTGCCGCGACCAAGATCGGGTCAGACTTACTTATCCTGGATTGGTTCGGTCGGCGACAAGCGGACCGCAAGGCCGACCGGCCGCCCGAGCTTATGCGAGGAAAGCCAAGCGGGCGGATGCCCGCGCCCGGCGCTTGAGGGGCTAGACAAAAGCAGCACCCCATCCCAAATAGCACCCATGCAAAGCCAGAACCCCTTGATCGCCGATTTCGTCAAACTCGCCAACAGCGCGGCCGGTACCTTTGCCGGCATGACCCGCGAAGCGCGCGAAAGCACCCGTGAAAGGGTCCGTGAAGCGATGGGCGGACTTGATTTCGTCAGCCGCGAAGAATTCGACGCGGTGAAAGATATGGCTGCCAAGGCGCGGGAAGAAAACGAAAAACTGGCTGAACGGCTGACTGTTTTGGAAGCCAAAACAAGCTGATCGTTACCCTTCGCAGAAGTCTTTAAATCGGCTAGCGCAACACAATGCAGCTCCGCGCGCCCGCAATTTTTCTGTCCGCCCGTCCCCACGGCGAAACTGCCGTAATTGCGCGGATGCTGACCGAGGCTGAGGGGCTGGTGGCCGCCTATGTCGCGGGCGGTCGTGGCCGCGTCCTTCGCCCTGTGGTGATCCCGGGCAATCTGGTCGAAGTCGATTTACGCTCGAAATCCGATACGCAATTGCCCTTTGCCAAACTTGAGTTGATCCAGAGCCGCGGGCCGTGGCTGTCCGAACCGCTGCCAGCTGCGGCGATTTCGTGGATTTGCGCGCTTAGCGCCACGGTGATGCCGGAAAGGAATCCCTATCCCGGCCTGTATTCTGCCTTGTCCGCTCTGTTGGATGCAATCTGCAATGCGCCCTCTGCGCGGGGGTGGGCAGAAGCGCTGGTAGCCTATGAAATGCTGCTGTTGCGCGAACTTGGCTACGGCGGAAATATGCGGCCCGATGCCGCAGATTTCAGCGCCGTGATGGAGGCATTCGAGGCATTGGCCCAGCCGATTGAACACTACCTGCTTGCCGACCGCAGAGGCGATGTTATGGCGGCCCGCACATTGCTGGGCGCACGGCTTGCCCGGATCGGCGATCAAGGATGAATGCATGAAAGTGGCGATTTTCGCAGGTGATGGGATTGGCGTAGAAGTTACCGCCGAGGCTGTTCGGGTGCTTGAAGCGCTGGGTCTGCCGGGCCTTACCCTGTTTGAAGGCGATGTCGGCGCGGTAGCCTATCGCCGCCACGGGCATCCCCTGCCGCCAGAAACGCTCGCGATGGCGAAGTCCTGCGATGCGATCTTGTTCGGCGCGGTTGGCGATCCATCGTGCGACGGGCTGGAACGGCATTTGCGGCCCGAACAGGCGGTGTTGGGCTTGCGGGCGGAATTGGGATTATTTGCCAATTTGCGCCCGGCCAAAACCTTTGCCGGGCTGGAGGATATGTCAGCGCTTAAGCCGGAAATCGCCCGTCAGATCGATTTGCTGATCGTGCGCGAGCTCAATGGTGATGTGTATTTCGGCGATAAGGGCATCCGCACTTTGGATGACGGCCAGCGCGAGGGGTGGGACATGATGTCTTATTCCGAAAACGAGGTTCGCCGCATCGCCCATGCCGGATTCCGCGCCGCGCGGGGCCGTGCCAAAATCAATGGGGGCGGCCGCCTGACGAGCGTGGACAAAGCCAATGTGCTGGAAACCAGCCAGCTGTGGCGCGATGTGGTGATTGAAGTTTCGGCGGACTATCCCGACGTCACGCTGGACCATTTTTACGTCGACAATGCCGCGATGCAATTGGTCAAGGCACCGGGGCAGTTCGATGTCATCGTGACCGGCAATCTGTTCGGCGATATTCTGTCCGATCAGGCCAGCATGTGTGT
>JBBKWK010000317.1:0-11315 GCA_037968915.1 Pontixanthobacter sp. | reverse complement strand
TTCGCGATTGAACGAAGCGATCATCGGCGCGAACGTGCAAGCATTCAACAAACCGTAAAAGCGGTATCTTCTGCTTTGGAACGCCGAAGCAGCACCAGTTCAGCATACCTCAGATCCGGCGCGGCGCTGTTCGCCACGCTTGGTGATGTACCCGAGCCCCAGTTTCGCAGTTTTGTAAACGAATTGAAGCTTGATGCCGATTATTACGGCGGCGATGGTGTTGGTTGGGCCGAAGCCATAACGCCGTCCGAACTTGCGAGCCGACAGCGCAGCAGCGTGGTCAATTCGCCAAACGCATTCCGAGTATTTCCCGATCCGGACCCGTCACGCAAATTGATCGTCCCGGTCACTTTGTTGGAACCTCAAAATGATCGCAATCGGCGCGCGATCGGCTTTGACATGTACTCCGAGCCAATGCGCCGCGCAGCGATGATGGAGGCGCAACGCTCCGTTCGCCCCACTGCGAGTGGCGCGGTTGTGCTTCTGCAAGAAGGTCAGGTGGAGGCTTCCGGTTTCCTGGTTTACATGCCTGTATTCGCAAATGGCGATACCAGCCGGGCTCTCAAAGGGTATATTTACAGTCCGTTCAATGCGCAGCAGTTCCTGGATTCTGCACTGCAGATCGAATCGCGCGGCACGAGCGGTATCCGTCTATATGATGGCGCAATTGCCCCTGAGCGATTGATGGCATCAGTCGCGCCGGCTCTGGAAACCGGCAAGACGATTACAGCATCGGTCGTGATCGCCAATCGGCCGATGATTTTAGAAGTCGAATCGGCGCGCGGCAATCTCCTCTCCGATTTATCGATGGCTACGCTGATTTTTGGCTTGCTGGTTGCCAGCTTGCTGATGGTGGTCGCCCGGCTGCTCACTCAACAGGCGCTGGAAGATCGAGGGTCGCTTGAATGGCTCCATGAACAGAATTCGATCCGGGATTCTCTTACGCGAGAGCTTAATCACCGGGTCAAAAACACTTTGGCCAACGTACTTTCGCTCATCGCCCTGACCCGGAGGCGGGCCGGCAGCTTGGATGAATTTGCCGAAGGGATCGACGGACGTATCAGGGCCTTGTCCGCCACCCACGATCTACTCACCCAATCCGAATGGGGCACGACCCCGATTGCTGCAGTGATCGATGCTGAACTCGCCCCATACATTCAAGGTAGCGGTGAAGTGTTGGAAATGGAAGGTCCGCTGGTGGAACTGGCACCGAGCGATGCATTGTCACTGGGTTTGGCAATTCACGAACTCGCGACCAATGCCGCCAAATACGGTGCCTTGGGCGTGGTTGGCGGGCGCGTTTCGGTCCGATGGACGCTGGAAGGTAGCGCTGTCCGCATTGTGTGGCAGGAATCGGGTGGGCCGGACGTGCCGCAAACCCGCAAACGCGGTTTTGGAACAGACTTGATTGAAAAGATTGTCGCTCATGAATTGAACAATCCGGTCGAACTGGAATTCGCTCCGCAAGGAGTCCGCTGTGTAATTACAGTGCCAGTCCGCAAGCCCAGCGATTTTGCAATTCGCGCAAATCGCTGAGGCCTGCAGGCATATTCAATTTACGGCTAGGTGATTAGGTGAGCGGACGGCTCGATCCGAAAAATAGCGCCTGCGAGATGGCCGCACGCACGGTTGCTTCCTGAAATGGTTTAGTCACCAGATAAGTCGGCTCGGGCCGATCCCCGGTTAGCAAACGTTCGGGATAGGCAGTGATGAAAATCACCGGCACGCTGCCGATTGCCAAAATATCATCCACTGCATCAAGGCCGGAAGAACCATCAGCCAGCTGAATGTCAGCCAGCACCAGTCCGGGGGTTCGCTCTGCTACCACTGCCTGCGCCTGAGTTCGGGTGGCGGCGGTGCCGCAAATTTCATGGCCCAGTGATGTAACCAGATCTTCCAATTGCATGGAGATCAGCGGTTCATCTTCGATGATCAGCACACTGGTTGTGGATTCGCGATCAATCTCCTCAATCGCTTCCTGCACCAGGGTTGTGACATCGGACGGATCCATGTCCATGACGATGCCGGTTTCTTCAATTGTGAAATCTTCGAGGGTGGTCAGCAGTAGGGCTTGCCGATTGAGCGGCGTGATCGCTTTCAGGCGCAGATTTGCTGCAATCTCGTGATCGCTTGTTCCCGCACCAGACCCGGCTACTTCCAGATAGGCGCTGGCCCAGACTTTATTGAATGCGCGATATAGTGGGACCCGCCCGCCTGTCAGGCTGGTCTTTAGCCCGTCATCGGCCAGCGCGGCCTCCAGCGTGGCTTGAACAAAGGTATCTCCGGTCTTTTGCGAACCGGTTAAAGCGCGTGCGTATCGACGCAAATAGGGGAGATTCTGCGCGATCTGTTCACCCAATGACATGGTAACCCTTCCGTCTGTTTAATCGCACTGTAACGCGCTCGTAGGGGTTAGGTTCCTACTACGCGCTGAGCAGCGTTCGAGTTGCTGATAGGGGGGACCAGCGTGTCTGTCAGATATTTTTTGGATTTATTTGAATTGCCCGGGAACCGGGTCACCTACCGAGCATTTACGTTATATCACCGGCCGAGACCCCCCCTCCCGTCCAAACGGCCTGTGATACAATCCCCAAGGGCCTCCGCTCCATAGTGAGTACGGAGGCCCTTTTTTTGCGCGATCGAGATCAGGCGAGCCGCGTTGATCGATACATCTTATTTGGAGGGGCGGCGCAATCGGGAAAACAGGCCAAGGCGCTTCGGACCCCGTATGGCGTCGATCAGGTCTGCTGGATCGTACGGCTTCACCAATACCGGGCCCAATTCGGCGATTTTGGGCGGAATATCTTGCGGCGAGCCGGTGGAAAATACGATCCGCGGCGGATTGGGTCCGATATCGTTTACCAACTCTGCAATAGCCCAGCCGTCATCGCGGTCTGCCAGGTGGACATCCAGGACTATTGCGTCCGGTCGTTTTTGCCGCAGGTTCACCAGCGCTGCATCGGTTGAACTACATAAAATGATTTCGCCAGCACCCTCGTCCAGCAGCGCCTGTTCGATCGATAGCGCGAGCAGCCCATCGTCCTCCACCACCAAGATGCGCCCGAAACCGGCCGGAATTTTTCGTTTCTGCGGCAATTTTGCAGCAAGTCGAACAAATTTGACCACAGCCCCCCCTATCCATTTGCAAGATCGGCTGTTGCGCCGCCAGCATTCAGGCCAAAAGCCGGCCAAATTCGTCAATTGCCCCGGCCAATCAACTGCCCGGACTTATCCGACGCAACGCCGGATCAGCCAACGAAGTTCCCGCCGCGAATCCGTTTTTTCATTGGTGTGACATTGTAGCGCATTTAAACGGAAATTTCGAGCGCGGGTCTAGAGCGTTTTTTGATAGATCAGATATTCGCGATTGATCGTTCCGCCAATTGTATCAGCGATCGCGACCATTCCCTGATTATCGTCCAATATCCACCCGATTTCCGCGCGCGAGGCCCCGAAGGTGTTGACTGCTTCATCACGAATCAACTCGATCATCATGAACGCCAATTGGCTGGCCAGGCGTGAATTATGGTATTCCTTGAGCACCCCCATCAGAGGCACGCGCATGTGTTTACCGCGCGGTTTGCGAATCCAACGAAGCAAGGTGAACCATCCGAACGGAAACAATTTTCCGCCGATTTGGACCAGCGCCTCGTTCACATCAGGAAATGTGATCATGAACGCCACCGGGTTGCCGTCCAATTCTGCAATCCGCACCAATTCTGGGTGGATAAGCGGCAGCATCTTTTTGGCGGCGTAGGAAATTTCTGTGTCGGTAAAAGGCACAAATCCCCAATTGCCCGACCATGCATCGTTGAGGATGTGAAGGATAATGCGCACTTCATCTTCAAAATGGGATTTATCGACCGGGCGGATATTTATCCGTTCATTGCGGGTACCCGACTTCACAATTCGTTGGATCAGGGGCGGGAAACTGTCACCGATTGGCAAATCATAGGTGAATAATTTTTTTGCCGGGATATAGCCCGCGCCTTCTATCCAACCTTGATAATGTGCGGGGTGATGACCCATCATCAGCATCGGCGCATGATCCTGGCCCCGCACCAGCAGTCCGGGTTCCTCCCAAATCGACATGGAAATCGGGCCGAGCACCCGCGTCATGCCCCGTTCGAGGAGCCAGTTCTCTGCGGCTTCGAGCAATGCATCGCCGACCCGTTGATCGACTGCATCGTAATATCCGAACATGCCGGTGCCCGGCCCCATGCCCTGTTCTGGCGGAATGGTAAGTGCCAGTTCGTCAATTTGCGCCGAAATCCGGCCGACAGGTTCGGTACCCCGGTATGCGATGAACAACTGCACTTGGGCGTGTTCGAAAAACGGATTTTTGTCCGGATTGATCAGTTCCAGCAGCTCGCCGCGCAATTGCGGGACGAAGTGCGGCACCTTACTGGAAAATCTACGGCCCAGATCGACAAAGGCTGCGCGGCCTTTCTTGCCGGATATCGGGGTAATGGTAATCGGCGCTTCAGTCACAAATGAGTTCCCGTTCAGGTCTGGTTTTCGTGTCTTGTGCTGATGAGGCCTTGTCAAGCGAGACTGCAATCCCGACCTCTATCCATCACTGGCCAGCATTGACCAAAAATTTGCACTGCGGGCGATTTAACGCCACGGTCAGAACCATGCCTGCGGGCATTACAGAAATCTGGACTTCTTATGAATGCGCAACAGATAGCAAAATCGGCTGGATTGCAGCCGCTGACCAACGAGGGCGAAGTTCGTGGGCCGATTGCCGACGATATGGCCATGCTGCGTGCTGCCCGCGACCTGACTAAAGACATCGCCGAGGCAAATCCGCGGATTTATTGGCCGGACATGCTGTCATCGGCCGGTATCGGCTATGCCGCACTGGCGGGCGCGATTTTGGTAAATCGTCCAGAATTGGCGATAATCCTTGGGTTGGTGGCAGCGCTATCGCTTTACCGCGCGCTGCTGTTTATCCATGAATTGTCGCACATCCATCGCAATGCTCTACCGGGCTTCCGTACTACCTGGAACCTGCTCATTGGCATTCCGATGCTGACCCCGTCATTCATGTATGAAGGGACGCATACGATCCATCATGCAAGGACCCGGTACGGTACCGCTGATGATCCCGAATACCTACCGCTCGCACTGATGAAGCCTTGGTCACTGCCGCTGTTCATCCTTATTTCCCTGCTGGCACCGCCGGCGCTGCTGTTCCGCTTTGCTGTTCTGACGCCGTTGGGGGTTATAATTCCGCCCTTGCGCAAGTTCGTGTGGCAGCGGTTTTCTGCACTGGCGATAAATCCGGAATTCCGTCGCCGACCGCCCGCAGAAGAGTTTCGCAGACGATTTTTTTGGCAGGAAGTGGGCGCATCCGTTTGGGCGATCACCCTGTTGGTCAGCACGTTCTGGATTGGCTGGACGCCGCTGCTAATCGCGCTTGCGGTTCTTTCGCTTACAGCGGTTCTAAATCAGCTACGTACGCTGGTCGCACATTTGTGGGAAAATGACGGCGAGCCGATGACGGTGACCGCGCAATATCTTGATTCGGTAAATGTGCCGCCGCCGGGACTTATTGCGGAAATATGGGCACCAGTCGGGCTGCGTTATCACGCGTTGCATCATCTATTGCCCAGCATGCCGTATCATTCGCTGGCTGAGGCGCACCGCCGGTTGTCGGGTAATTTGGGCGCGGGATCAACCTATGATGGGGCCAATCATGGTGGGTTGGCGCCGCTGGTGAACAGGTTGGCACGCAGCACGATCCGGACGCGCCGCTAGAACTGCTTATTCCTCGGTTCGAACGAGGACCGTCTCGCCAATTAACAGGAACAGGAAAAACGGCGCCCATGCGGCGAGGAAGGGCGGATATCCGCCAAAATTACCCATCGCCAAAGCAGCGTTGTCGACCACAAAATATGTGAAGCCGAGGCCCATGCCGATCAGGGCCCGAACAAATAACTGGCCCGACCGGGCGAGCCCGAATGCGGCAACTGCGCCGAGTAACGGCATCAGAAATGCGGACAGTGGTCCGGAAATCTTGTGCCACCATTTTGCTCGAAGCTCCGTGGTGCGCTTTCCTGCCGCATCGAAGTCGGCGATCGATTGCGACAGTTTCCAAAAGCTCTGTGCATCGGCGTTGACCGTGCTCAATTCGATCTGAGCGGGGCTGACCTCTGCCGCCACGGTGACTGCACCGATCATGGTCGTGTCGGCTGTCTGGACGTCGAAACGGGTTGCATTGGTCAGTTGCCAACCAGGCTGTGCATAGGTCGCACTGCCCGCGCGAATCTGCTCTGCGAGCATTCCCTGCCCATCACGGCGATAGAAAGTGACGCCGCGCATGGTCATGGCATCGCCGCTACCGTTGATCGAATTAGCAGTGAGGATATTATTACCATCCGTCAGATAGACATTGGCCTTAACGCCGGGATCCTTCGGGATCGGGCCAAAATCATTGGCTTCCCAAGCGCTTAATGTCGCGGTCGCGCGCGTAACCACCCCCTCGTTAAACGCGAAGCTGGCGAGCGAAACCAGACCCGCGGTTAGCATCAGCGGAGCCAGTACCTGATGCGCGGAAAGTCCTGCTGCCTTCATCGCGATAACTTCGCTGTTCTGGTTGAGAGCGATTAGCGAGATGATCGTGGCGAGCAGCACCGAATAGGGGAGGAACCGTGCGATCAATTGCGGCACGCGCAAAGTGACATAGGTCCATAATTGCGCTTGCCCATTGCCCTCGGCGGCGAGAATATCGCCGCTGGTGCTCAACAGGTCGAGCATCATCAGCACCAGGACCAGCACTGCCAGCATCGCGACGATACGCACGAAAAACAGTTTCGAAAGATACAGCGTAAGGGTGCGCGAGGGGAAAAAATCTAGCTGCATCGACTATTCCGCCGCCTGAGCACTATGGCCGGTGTCAATATCCGCTTCGAACCGGCGCCGCTTTCGGCGAAACAGCTTGCGCATCAGTTTGGATAATTTTGCCGAGGCGCTCTCCAACGCGCCGATAGCCTGTCCACCGGGCACATAGGCCACGCGGTAGAACATCCACAGTATAAGCGCCGAAAACAGCGCGAAAGGTCCCCAGAGCGCGAGTGCTGGATCGGCCCGTCCCAAGGCTGCGAAGTCCTCCCCATATTGGTTGATCTTGTGGTATGCGACCACCATCACGATCGACACGAACACGCCAAGCGCAGAGGTGGATCGTTTGGGCGGTATTGCCAGCGCCACGGCCAGCAGCGGCATCAAAAGCATCATCACCACTTCAACCATGCGGAAGTTGAAACTTGCCTGACTGGCATCGCGAACCTGCTCCGTGCTGTCAGGGCTCCATCCGATGCTGAGCAATTCTGGCAGGATATACTCCCGCTCTGCATCTCCTCGGCGGCGAAATTCTTCGATTGCCGGCAGATCAATCGGCAAATCATGACGGGTGAAGCTGAGGACGCGCGGTGTTGCGCCTTCATTATTGATGCCGCCAGTATCCTGCACAATCGTGCCATCGTTCAATCGCAGGATGATTGTGTTGGGATTGTCGCTGGTGGCGAGAAAATTGCCCTCGCGGGCGGTGATTGACAGCACTTGTCCCTTGTCATTGGAGACGCGGGCAAAAATGCCGATCAATTGCCGTCCTTCGTTGCGGCTTTCCTCTATCCGCAAGGCCATTCGGTCTTTCAGCGTAGTAAATTCACCCACCTTGATAGATGCACCAAGCGCGCCGGATCGGAGATCATAATCGAGCTGTTCGTAATAATAGCGGCTGATCGGCTGGATATAGAACACGAGCGCCGCATTTAACCCGACCAATAGCAGCGTGATCGCATAAGGGATCCGCAGCAAACGGCCGTAGCTTAGGCCCACACCGCGCAAAACATCGAGCTCGCTGGTGGTCGCCAATTTGCGAAATGCCATCAAGATACCCAGCAGCAAGCCCAGTGGGATGGCCAGGCTGGCATATTCGGGGATCAGGCTGAGAAGCATCTTGAAGACTACGCCGATCGGGCCGCCTTCAGTGGCCACGAAATCGAACAACCGCAGCATCTTGTCGAGAATCAGCAATGAAGCGGCGAGCACGAACACGCCCAGCATCGGGACAATCACGAGCCGGAAGATGTACCGGTCAATGGCAGGGATGAAATTGAACAATTGCTTGGCGCCTGCCAGTCTTTCAAAAGGCCAGTCTTGATAACTGGTTTCGCGCCTCTTGCGTGAAAATCCCATCCCTAGCCGGAAATTCCATGCCGGTCATGCTCTTAGAATAGTAAGGGAATCGTCCGCCTCATGCTTTCTCGAGCGTGCATTGCAACGGATGTTGGTTCTGCCGGGCAAAATCCATCACCTGGTTGACCTTGGTTTCGGCCACTTCATAGGAAAATACACCGCAAATGCCGACGCCCTTCTGGTGTACATGCAACATCACCCGGGTTGCCTGTTCCAGATCCATCTTGAAGAACCGCTTCAGGACCATGACCACGAATTCCATCGGGGTATAATCGTCGTTCAGCAACAGCACCTTGTACATGCTGGGCTGCTTAGTCTTGGTTTCGGTCTTGGTTGCGACGCCAATTTGGCCATTGCCATCGTTGCCACCATCGTTGCCACCATTTTTGCCGCCATCTTTCTCGCCATCATCAGCAGATATAGCGAAATTCGCTATCCACTGGTTGGCGGGGCAGTCCGCGTCGATCAGGTTGGCGAGGGTAAGATTGTCCAATTTCATATCCATCGTAATATCGTATGCACATCGCAATTCGCAAGGTGGGGTGCGCACTAATCCGGCCAGCAAGTGGAAATTTTACCAAAAACCTGTTTGCAAAAAAGGGGCTCGGGCAAAAAAGCGGGCCGGACGGAATAATCCGTTCGGCCCGCTCTCATGGCTAACCGGGGGAGGGACCCGGTTCGCTGTATTCGTCATGTCCGGCAGCCAAGGCTACCAGGACATTTTACGCAGTTCAGGCTGCCTTGCGGACCTTGTCCATGGCAACGCTTACGCGGCTCGAAATTGGTGCGAAGGCTTCATTAGCCAGCTTGACCCATGCTTCGGTAGTCTTCGAAACATTAGCGACAGTCGCGTCGAAATTGCGGCTGGCGATCTGGCCCTGCAACTGAACGAATTCGGTAGGCGACTTAACAGCGGCGATTTCCTTGACGTCCGATGTCATGGTCGAAACGGCAGCCTTGCCTTCAACGACGTAGCTCTTGGCCATGTCCTGCATGCCATTGGCGAGGATCTTGCCGGATTCGACGATCGCTTCGACATTGTGCTTGCTGAATTCACCCATTTCCGAAGCGAGCACAGTGCCCTTCTCGTAAACGGTCTTGGCGCGGGTCTGGAGGTCGGCGAAGCCTTCCTTGACCTGTGCGGAGTAATCGACGGCGGTTTCTTTTGCTTTGGTCATAATGGTTTCCTTAGATACGGATTTCTTGGTCGGTGAAGTTTTCACCGAAGTGGTTTTGCGAGTTTTCGCAGCAACTTTGCGCGCTGTAGGCTTCGCTGAAGTTTTCTTGGCAACTGCCTTCTTCGCGGCAGCTTTCTTTGCTGTCGGCTTTTTGGCAGCTGCTTTTTTCGCAGGTGCCGGTTTGGCGGCCACTGTGGTGGAAGCGGCTGGTTTGGCAGCAGGAGCCGGGTCAGCTACCTTGGCAGCTACTACAGATGTGGTAGCTGGCTGCTTTACGGTCGATGTCTGGCCAGCGGCTTCGGCATAGGCCTTCTCGGCGGCTACATCAATTTTACTTGCGGCTTGGTCTGCCATGTTATCAATCCTTGTGCTTCGTTCGTCCCAACTAAGGGACCGTTATGTTGCACTGCACAAAATAGACATCGCAGCTGCGAAGTCAAGCTTTTTGTGCAGTGCAACATATATTGAACAAGGTATTGATATTTATAAATTTTATCGCATGGTTACATATCGGCCGGGCGCATCCTCAATGATTTTGTCGCCTTTTTCTCCAGGATTTCTGCGGCCTTTTGCAGGAACTTTCGTGTTATCTTGAGCTGTCAGCCATTCGATCCAGTCGGGCCACCAGCTGCCTTTATGCTCGGTAGCTCCATCGACAAATTCCTGCAGCGAGGAGACTTCGTCGTCATTGCGCCAATATTGATATTTTTCTGCCGCGGGCGGATTGACCACGCCAGCGATATGGCCGGACCCGGCGAGAACGAAGCGCATTGGGCCCGAAAAATGTTCGGTCACTCGCCAAACACTCTCGGCGGGCGCAATATGATCTTCCTTGCCTGCTTGTAGATAGCACGGGGTTTCGATGAGGGTCAGATCAATCGGGGTGCCGTCGGCGCTCATCGAATCAGGTTTTACCAACCGGTTATCGCGGTAGAGGTCGATCAGATAGCTTTTGTGCCACTTGCCCGGCAGATTGGTAACGTCACCGTTCCAGTGGAGCAGATCGAATGCGGGATATTCCTCCCCCAACAGATAATTGTTGATCACATAGTTCCAGATCAGATCGGTCCCGCGCAGCAGGTTGAACGTTGCCGCCATCACCCTTCCGTCCAGATATCCGTCCTTGGACATCCTTTCGATTGCGGCAATATGTGTATCATCGACGAAATGGAGCAACTCGCCCGCTTTTTCAAAATCAACCTGAGCAGTAAAGAAGGTTGCGCTTTTGACTTTAGCCGCCTCGCCCCTCCGCGCCAGAATCGAGAGTGTTGCGGCCAGCGTCGTCCCCGCCACACAATAGCCGATCGTGTGGACTGATGGGACTTTCAGCCGATCTCGAACATGGTCCACTGCATCCATTTGCGCGAGGATGTAATCATCCCACACGACGTCAGCCATGGAGGCATCAGCTGATTTCCAGCTGACCACAAAGGTGGTGACGCCTTGTTCGACGGCCCAGCGAATGAAGCTTTTCTTCGGGTTGAGATCGAGGATATAAAATCGGTTGATCCATGGCGGAAAGATAACCAGCGGGGTTGCCAACACGTCTTCAGTTGTCGGACTGTACTGGATCAGTTGGTAAAGCGGCGTTTCATGCACCACCTTGCCTGGTGTGGTGGCAATATTTTCGCCCAGCGTAAAAGCGGCGGAATCTGTGTGGGTCAATTGGCCGCGTTTCAGGTCAGCCAGTAGATGTTCCATCCCCTTGACGAGATTTTCGCCCCGTCTTTCCAGGGTGCGTTCCATCACGACAGGGTTGGTGACCGGGAAATTGGCCGGGCTTAATGCCTCGATCATGCCCTTGGTATTAAACCGCAATTGTTCCCGCTTGGCATCGTCCAGCCCGGCAACCTCGTCCACCATCCCGATCAGCCGTTCGGCAATCATCAGATAGGTCTGGTGGATCAGTGCGAACATCGGTTGTTGTTGCCA